>JBIOXM010000075.1:0-2685 GCA_044869655.1 Nitrososphaeraceae archaeon
GCAATGGCAGAATATGCAGTATCTAAAAAACATATTATATCTCTTTTTAATCAACAGGAGAAAATATCATTAAGTTACGTTTATCATCAATTTAAAAAGATAGCAAATATAAGTGGTTCTGGTTCAAATAAAAATAAAAAAAATATATTAAAAGGATTACTTATTGCTTGTTCTCCTCTAGAATCAAAATATCTTATTAAAATTATTACTGGTGAAATGCGAATGGGTTCAGTTGAAGGTCTTGTAGAGATTGCTCTATCTCGAGCATTTGATAGAGAATTACAATATATAAGAGAAGCGATGCTTATTTCAGGGGATATATCACAAGTTGCAGTTTTAGCAAAAAAAAATATTCTTCACAATGCAATAATGAGACCATTTGTTCCAGTAAGTTTCATGTTAGCAGATGTTATGTTTAGTGCGGAAGAGATAATAAACTATTACAATAAACCTTTGATTTGCGAATATAAATATGATGGAATAAGGTTACAAATGCACAAGTTTGATAATAAAGTACGACTCTTCTCTCGTAATCTTGTAGATATAACATATGCATTTCCCGAATTAGTAAAAGCTGCAATAGAATCTACAATAAGAAATTCAAATATAACAATACATAATCAGGTAGACTTTATTTTAGATGGAGAACTAATAGCATTTAAAAATGATAAACCATTGCATTTCCAAGAGCTTCAGAAACGACTTAGAAGAAAAAATGTTACTGACGATATTACTACTGAAATTCCTATATATTACATAGTTTATGATATAATGTATTTTAGGGATAATCAAGTACTAAAGAAATCACTTTTGGATAGAAAAAATATTTTATCAACAATCTCTTTTAAAGAACCGATACTAAATTCAAGTTATAAAATTTCTGATTCCATAGAACAAGTAATTGCATTATTTAATGAAAGTAAAGATATTGGCCATGAAGGCTTAGTAGTAAAGGATCCACTATCTCAATATCATCCAGGAAAAAGAGGAAGATACTGGATGAAGTTAAAGAAGGAATTAGATACAATTGATGCAGTAATAGTGATTGCGGAATATGGTCATGGAAAACGAGCTGGAGTATTATCAGATTATACATTTGCCGTAAAAGATGAAGAATATGATGATGATGATGGTGATAATCATCATTATTTGAATTTGAATGCCAACAATGATAATAATGATCTTAAAAATAGTAGGCTTAAAACAATTGGAAAGGCCTATTCTGGATTGACTGATAAAGAGATAGAGGAAATGACTGAAAGATTAAGAAATATCATTGTAGAAGATAATGGTAATAGAATTTTAGTAAAACCTGAAATAGTTTTAGAAGTAGCATTTGATACAATACAAAAAAGTGACAGGCATAATAGTGGATTTGCGTTAAGATTTCCAAGGATAAAAAATATTCGTACAGACAAGAGCCTAAAGGACATAGATACATTACAAAAAGTCAAACAGATTTATAAAAACCAAGTATATGTAAAGCATAAGGAAATTTGAAGAGTAAAATTTAGTGCTAAACAGTAATAAGTTCTTATTATAGAGTAATTTATTTAATGAATTATTTATATTGTAGAGATAGTTAAAAGTTTCTTTTTTATTAAATTATTATAGATATTCTTTGTAGATGTAAATCTATAATATTCCATGACTTCTTCTATGAACTAATAATTCTTCTTCACTTGACATACCATAGCCACAAATTTCACAGAAAACAAGGGTAGAGATTTCAGCTATGTCTTTTGGAATTCCAACTGTAATGATATTCTCAAGCTCACTAATTTGATAATTCCTGTAGGTTGTAAAAGAATCTAAATACTCTTGTAATAATGACCTTATTTGTTGATCTATTTTTTTAGTTTGTTCGTTAAATATAGAGATTACTAAATTATCTTCTTCAATTTTTATTTCTATTTTTTTGTTAATTATTGTATTGGAAATAAAAAAATTATACATATTATTTGCTAGGTCAGTATCTCCTGCAAAATTTATGATCAAAATTTTTTGATTCCCCTCCACAAATAAATAACTAATATGCTATTATAAACTCATCATTGTTAAAAGAATTCATCAAAGAGATTAAATTGTTTGTAAAAATGAAGTAAATATTTTTTTAAAGATATAACATTAGTTATTTGTTATAAATTATGATTATATAATTACTGTAGTATCTATATAATTTTTTAAATTTGTAATACGGGGTGACTTCGGTCTTCCTTTAGAAATTTTTTTCTATTATCAAATGATTCTAAATTTATTGATATGAAATACATTATAAAGTAATATCAACTATGTTATTGCGTATTCCCTTTTTTTGGTTGCCGATATTTTTACATTATCAAAACGAGTTTGAATGTCCTTTTCTTTCTAGATTTTATTCGTAACCTTATGCAATAGAGCTGATATTCATAGATTTTATCATTGTTTCAATAGAATCTAAATTTTTTTCAAAGGTATCAGGTTGAGCAGTAAAATCTAAGCTATACAATTGTCCATCCCTTATTGCTTCAATTCCAATATTTCTTTGCAACTCTACTGTTTTAGTTGTATAATCAATCATAAAAGCATCCATTCCTGACAATTTAGTCGATTGTACTTCAACATCAATAGATGAATTATTCAGATTATTTAGCAAAATATTCTTTCTATCATCTAGACTTAACGAATCTTTGATTTTTTCAATGT
>JBIOXM010000076.1:0-2085 GCA_044869655.1 Nitrososphaeraceae archaeon
TTGGAAACAACTCTTCCATCTAATTTCTCTGATAAATAACCTTCTAATCCAACTATGTTAAGATCCTCAATAGGAGACATTTTAATTTCCTCTGCCTTTTCAACATTGACCTTTTGTACTTGTACTATATCATCGATTCCAGCTGAAATGTTTTCTCTTGTATAACCATCAATTCGAATTAATCCCTTACCGTAATCATTTGGATTACTGGACCAAAGTAAAACATAACTTTTTTTAGATGTATTCTCATTAGTAAGCTCCAAAACATCACCTGTTCTAAGATCAGATTCTTCAATTATTCTTGGATCAATAAGTGCAATTCCTCGTCCTACAAATTTAGAAAAAGTTTCTGCAATTTTTAATGTAAATATGTTATTATTATTATTATTACTTGAATTAATATAATTATTCATTTTTCAGATTACCTCAATATATTTCATTATTAAACCTAAAAAAATAAAAAAATCGAGTTTATTCAACCTTTACCTCTTTAGATTTGACCTTTGGCTGGCCCTTTGCTTTTATTTTTAATTCTACTATCCCATTTGTATAATTAGCTTTGGCAGAAGCATCATCCAATTCTCCATCTAATGGAATTTCAGTAAGATATTTTTTCCCTCCACGATCTGCCCTTATGGTAACAGTTTGTTGTGAAATACTAACTTTAATATCTTCCTTAGATACTCCTGGCATTTCAGCTGTAATTACATATGTATTCTCTTTTTCATTGAAATTTGTATCAACCAATGGCTTCCTAATTTCTGTTTGTTCAACTAATCCTCTCCTTGTCGGTCGAACATTTCCAAACTCTCTCACATGAGGTTTACCATCAGGTCCTACATTGATCTGATATCCATAGTAATAATAGGGTAAATTGCTTGTCAATGGTTGTGCATCGCCTTGCCGGATTGTCCTAAACATTCTGTTTAACATTTCTTCTGCTTCCTGAGAAAATTCTCTATCAAGCTCATCAAACATTTTGCTAAAATCAATCGATTCTTTCCACATATTTATCTTACACTATGTAATATCCATTACAATATATATATTTTTCTTACATAACGATTTAAGAATTATTGAAGAATTACAACAAATAATAATTAATAATAGAAATAAAAAATAAACTAATGATTATAAATATTCGAGAAAGTTTTGTTTACCATAAAACAAGATAGAATATTGTTTTAAAAATACATTGAATTGATTAAATACCGATTACAATTTTTTTTTAGATAATACTACCTTGACATTAGTTATTATATCAGTAAGATTGTCCAAGTCAAGATAAACTTTATCATATTTTTGTAATAGCTGAATTTTAGATTTTGATGCAGATTTTATTGCATTACCACCTACCATTACAGGTACTTGCAAAGATTTACGGATTTCTTGAACTAATCTCACAGCTGAATTGATATTTTCTTCTAAAGTGACAGATATTAGAACAATACCTGGATTAGTATTATCCAAAAAAGATTCAATAGCATTTGTTGGAAGAGCTGAAGTAATATTATAAACTTCATATCCTTTTTCCAGTAACAAAGATTCAATTATTTTACAACCTATACTATGAAGCTCTCCTTCTGGAGTACATAATACAATAGATTTTGTATCTCCATAACTTTTAGAAGTTTTTTTTATATTGTTTTTATTAATTAAATCAATTAGAGTATTTACTGCATTACTACATACATGTTCTGTTGCAACATCTATTTCTTCATTTTCCCATTGATCTCCTATCTTATATAATACAGGTATAAGGATTTTCTCATAAAAATCTAATGATGTATATACCGATTTTGTATAATCATGATATATTTTTATCAATTCATTTATTTCATAACGTTTCAACTTTTCCATGAAATTCTCTTGTATTGATTCATTTAATTTAGCCGATTTTGAAAAATCAAGATTACGTTTTGCTAAAAATTTTATAATACTTGATTTGTTGCGATATTCTTTGGGAATTTTATTAACATTTATTTGAGATGCTGGACCTAAATACTGCTTTATGATTTGTTGAGAAGTATGTTTTTCTTTGTTCCATTTACTTTCAACAAGATAAGCATAACCAATATTTTTTAC
>JBIOXM010000077.1:0-5320 GCA_044869655.1 Nitrososphaeraceae archaeon
TTGTAAAGGTATTTGTAAGAATTACAAGGCAATTAAGGAGAAGAATTCATTCAGTTATTATTCAAATGGATTTAAAAGATGTAACGAATGTGAGATTTTTATAGAGTGGAATAGTTATAAGTGTCCATGTTGTAATAATATTCTAAGGATCAAACCTCACAATACAACTTGCAAAACAAGAATATTGAAAGAGTATGTTTACATGTGAGTGAGTATTAGATAAGGGCTTCATATATTATTGTTATAAAAATTATTTTAATAATTATTGTTAATGGGATAAACCTGAAATGATTTTAATCAATATCAATATCAATAATGATAAATAAAATTTGTCTTTGATAAATTTATGAGGAGGTGAAACATTACTGGTAATAGAATGGGACTATTTGTTTATAGAAATGATACTTCTTGCTGGAATTATTTGGTTTACGGTTTATCTAGAACATTGGACATACAAGAGATCACAACGTCAACATGATAAAAGGACAAAAGATAATCTTTTCATATTTATTAGAGATGATCTCGAACAGAGATTACATTTTATAGATGAGTCGTTACAATACAGAGATTATAAACCTTTTTTTACAGATATGTGGGATGCTATAATTCTATCAGGTAATCATTCACTGTTATCATTTGAATTATTTAAAAAAATTCAACGGACATACTCGTGGATGAAATATTACAACAGTGAACTAGAAAGTACTGATAATGAAAAGTCTAAAGAAAATACTTTATTAGAACTATTAGACGATGTTAAAAAATCAATACATAAAACTATGCAACGACTAGATGAAGAAAGAAAACTATCTTGATACTTTGTATCAAAAGAAAGAAACAAAGAATTAGCTATCTATCATTAATATTATTAATTAAATACACAATTATCACAATTATAGTCCAAAATAATTTTTAAGATTTTGTAAAAGACGTTTACATATCTCTAGAGATTCATTGTCTGCAAGGATTAAAAAGTTTACTTTCATCCTAGATAAATAAAAAATTTTTATATAAGTGAAAGAAAAATTATCAGCAGCAATTTAAGTCAGTTTTATAGATAATATAAAAAGTTAATTGGTTTCTAATTATTTTTATATGTAATTTCTTTTAACTCATATGGATTATTATTTGGTGGGATATTGTCATCAAAAGTTTCATCAACAGATGATGAATTGATAGATAAAGATGATTTTTCGATACTAAATTCGTCTTTAATTATACTGCCTTCGTTTGAATAAAATTGTCCAACAAGACTTTTTCCATTTTTTATTGTCTTTAATTCCAAAAATCCATGATCTTCTAATTGATTTGCAGTGAAATAAGCTTGAGAATCTAATCTATGTAATTCTTGTCCACCAGTACCGACTATGGCAAAAACTGTACCTTGAGCCTCAACATAAGCTTTATTATTATTATTATTATCTCCATTGTCTAATATTGCATTTTGTGCAATTATAGGATTTGAAGGGTTATCATTATTGTATATTAAAGGATAGGACCTCTGATAATTATGAATATGTCCAGATAATACTAAATCTACACCATATTTAGTAAAAAGATTATGATACAGATCCCTGAATGGTTCCAAACCCTCATGATGGGTCTTTGAGGTATACATCGGTTGGTGATAATATACAATTATCCAATCTATGGAAGGATTTGTTTTTGCCTTCATTAAATCATTGGTAACGAATTCAAATTGTTTTGATCCTTCTTCATATGGTGTTTCTGTAGCCATAGAGATGAAATGTATATTCTTATAATCAAAGGAATAATATTGTTTATCAAGATTAGTATATTCCATATATTGTTTTACTAATGATTTGTCTTCGAATTCATGGTTGCCAAAAGAAATTTTCATTTTTTGAGGATCAATTCCTCCTACAATGTCCTCCCAACATTTAGCACTTTTTTCATAAGAATAATCTCCTAAACCCAATAATAGATCAGGATCTGTATTTAAGAGATTCTTAACAGTATTTTTTGCATCTTCATTACAACTAAAGTCTCCTACTGCTACAAAGTTGAAATCTTCAATAGCATTACTCTTATTAGAATAATATTTCTTATTATTTTCTAAAGTATTTGAATTTTTTATGATATAAGGATGACTATTTTTTTCTTCTGAATAGGATAATCCAGGATAATAATTATTTGCTATGCACATTATCATTGTAAAACCAATAATTGTAAAATATATTGTTTTTTTATTTACAGTCAAATGAATCACTTCTGATATAGTATACTCAAGAATATCATAAAAAAGAGATGATTATAGATTACCTATAGATATACATATAATTAATATTATATTTGCGTATATAGAATATATAGACACTAATAATAAACAAGATAGAAAATATATAATAAAATTTTTATTCTATTAATTATAGGTAACAATAAGATTATAGATAAAAATAAGAATATTAAAGTTCTTGATTAGAAATACCTGTAAAAATATATAATTCTCAAAAAGCTATAAAAGAACTTTTATTTATTGTAATTCTTAATAAAATAATATAATTATAATATTATGTTATGTAATGAATTCCAAAATTCTAAAGATAATTTTTCTTCTTATGATACTTATGATACAATTTTAAAGGAAATAGTATTAATTATTTTCTAAAATTATGTTAATAAGAGGTAATTTTAGATTTTAAACTTCTTAATTCATTTACTGTCTATGAGCTCTTGATATGTCATTGAATAAGGATATTTTTCAAACTTGAACTTTATAACATAAGAAGTTAACTTTAAAAATAATTGTTAAAAAAAGTTATTAAACAGAGGTATTTTATACTAAATAAACTATATAGAAATTAGTTATATGTTGTTAACTAAAACCAAAGTTGATCCATCTTGACTCGAAAAAAATATACTGACAACACATCAAAACATGCTATTATTTCTTATATTGTAGGTAAAACAATAGAATCAGAAAAATATCAAATAACAATGGATGAATTTTGGTTTTCAATTGTTCCTGGTAAAATCATTGGATCTTTTGACTTTATCTCTGTCGAGAATATATACAATACTGTAACTATTGGTATTATTAAGGAACTTCGCACCATCAGAAGTTCTGATGTAACAATATCGAACCAATATTCAGGACAGAATTATCATTTAAGAGATACTCCAACCAATAAAGAGAATTATGTTGATCGAGGAATAAGAATCGCAAGAGTAGCTGTGATGACAAATGCTCATATTAATAATATTCATTCACATTCTAAGATCACAAATAGTACGACTATTAGAATGCCTGTTGATATAGATAAGGCAGTACGATTTGCTAATGAAAAGGAAATTCTCATAGCATTAGGGATTCCAAAAATGGAAGATCCAGTAATGGCCGGTATAATAGAAATGACTAATAGTCAACAGGTTACTATACCCATTGCAATGTCATATTTAGCAGGGCCAGATACTGCTCATATAAATGCTACAGGAATTTCTGGGAATCTTAAAACTTCTTATTTAATGTTCTTATTACATTCTATGTATCAAAAACTCGTAAAAAATAAAGAAATAGCTATTATAATTTTCAACACACGCGATGACGATCTATTATATATTCATGAAAGAGAAGAAAATATTACAGAAAGAGATAACAGATTGTATAAAAACCTACAAGTGTTACCTGATCCTTTCGAAAATGTAACTTATTTTCTTCCTCGAGGTAAAGATGGAAAACCTATATCAGTTCATGTTCCATCCAATTTCTACACATATTCATTTGAACTAAGAGATATATATGATAGACTCGATCTTTTACTTCCATCAGAAAGTTATGACCCTCGCTATAATCTCTATGCTATAATTAATTATATTTATGAATCATGGCCTCTCAAGGATAAATCAAATAATGTTGTAAATAATTGGTCAGATTTACTCAGATATGTAGACTATCCTCCAGAGATAGTAGGTCACAAGTCAATGTATCTTCATTTTTTAGGGTATCTTCAAAAATTTAAGAGATCATCTTTGTTCACAGATAAGAGAGAAACTAGCATCTATCTTGGAAACGAAATAAAAAAAATAAAAGGCCGAGATGTATACGTTATCGATATTGCAATGATTCCTACTCTTGAAGAACAATCATTAGTAATTGGAGATGTAATGAAGAATATAGATGAACTATATTCGTCACGTTATAGCTTTGAAGAGGAGCATTATATTAATGAGTCAGAAAATGGAGTAGAAATTAATACTGAATCCACACAGAATAAACCCAAGTATATTTTTATATTCATAGATGAGATTAATAGATTTCTTCCCCATACTTCTTCCTTGGGACAACGATCTACTGTAGCAGAACAAATTATAAAAACAATAATAGCAGGGAAATCAAGGAATACCATTTTATTATCAGCTCAGCAATTCAAAAGTGCTGTTGATCCCGTTCTACATGAGAATACGGGAATACATATGATAGCAAAACTAGGATTATCTGAATTATCTACCAGTTCTTATTCAATGTTGGATGACATTACTAAAGGGAATGTTGCTCAACTAGACAAGGGAGAGATTGTAATGATTCAACCAGCAATTCGACATCCTATAAAGATCGTATTTCCAAGACCTCCCTTTAAGAGATTAAGTAGATAGGTAACAATCAATTACACAAGGTAGTATATCATTTTTGTTAATACAGATCAATAAATATTATGCAAAATAAAGTAGGATTCTCTATTCATTCTTTATCAGGGACCGATTAGCAAATTCAATGCTTTATTTATTGAAAAGTTTTTCTTAGACTTTTTCAGGATTTTCAATTATTTATATATGGAGAGATATTTATTAATAATATTTTAAATACTTCTCCTACAAAAATCTCAGGAAGGAGTTTCTCCCTAAATAGATATATCAAATTATCGAAAATATGTTACAATTTATGTATAGTAAATTAACTATATAGAATATAAACAAAAACTAATAATATTTCCTAAAATCAAAAACATTAAAAAGAGAATCAAATAATGCATCAACTCTAATATTAGAACTTAAAAATATGTCTTTTTACTGGAACTAGAGAAATTAATATCGTCTTTTAATTTAATTGCGATTAGTCACTAAACTGAGTGAGTTAATAGATCAGAATCTATTGAAAATTATTTAGTTAGGTTATTCATTAATTAGAAGACGTATTTTTCAAATAAGATTACAATTAGATTATCTGATCTACTTTATTCTTAATTTATATTTCCAATATTATAATAATATATTATACTTGACGAGATTACTTGATCTGGGATTAGAACGTATAACAGAAATAATTATGAATATGGCAAAACTTTCAGAAATGTGTGTTATT
>JBIOXM010000078.1:0-2263 GCA_044869655.1 Nitrososphaeraceae archaeon
GTATACTTCAAAGCTTTAAATTTTATATTGCCTAACCTTATTTATGGAATCGAATGGAAATAACCTTATCATAGAGGATTGGCAATCGTTAGTGAACAAGCCTGTTTATTCTAGTAATGGCAATGATATTGGAATTGTTCGCTCTGTGCAGCCCGAATTTCTAATCACTTCATATGGTTCAATTACGCAAGATCGATATCTTATACCGAAGACCTCCGTTCAATCATTTAAAAATGGAATTATATATATAAATGAAGATTCAGATTTTGTACAACAGAACTTTAAATTTGAATAGGATGATTTAAAATGGAAAATAAAAATTTTACCAATTCTTATTCTCATTCTGCTACTACCAATGGTATAAGTGCTGCAGAACGAATTAAATCGTTGTACGGAGATTTCGTAGCAGAATCCTCAAAATTATTTCCTAAAGTTGATCAAAAATTATTATTAGATATGATTCACCTTGAAACTTCATATAAAGATTGGGAGGGAAGTGTTTTGTTAAAGATCGTATATTCTTCAAAGTCTAAAGTAGATACAACTAAAAAGAAAGAGGAAATCTTTAAACGGTATCAAAAGATGCCTGATGAGGTTATCGAAGGTCGAACCTTAAGAGTTAAACTTATTCGAATGTATATCAAAAACTTAGAGGAATTAATTACCAGTGATAGGGAAATTGAATTTGTTACTGGTTCAGCGACTTTAGCTCCGTCAGATTCTTATTCCGACTCCGCTTAAAGAATCGTTTAACTACTTTCGAATTATTTTCATTCATTTGTTTCTATAATATTGTTGCTAAGATACTATATGAGAAAAAATTCCTTGAGAACAAATACGGTAGTTATTTATTTTCATCTTTTACTTTAAAAAGATAAAATATTAACGGAATTTTTTAGTGAAATATAAAATTTAAGTTTTTTTCTCCTATAGTTCTCCTTATAGTTCCTAAATTGAAGTGTATGTATAGGTATCACAAAAAATGAATTTAGGATAATTAATTGTGCATAATGATATTCATTTTCTTTTAGAATTTATTTAACTACGTCTTCTTCCACCGCTATGAGAGGCTTTACCCCCCTCTCTAGCTACTCTTGTTCTCGTTTCGTCGTCCGTTGCTTGTAACCCTCTCTCATCATGAGGCGCCTTTCCACCCTCTCTAGCAACTCTTGTTCTTGTTTCATCGCTGGCGGATGCCAATCCTCTATTTGTATTTTTTTGATTATCTTTAGCCATTACTTTTGAATAATCTATAATTTATTAAAAGGTTATAGATAAATAACTAAATAATTTACATCCTTTCTAAAATAAATGTTATGACAATGATGAAAATTATCAAATTATTTGTTATTGTATTACAGATTCAAGACTAGGCAAATTTAAAGCCAATTTTGTACTTTTGTTTTAAATAGAAAAAGGAAATTGTATAAGTGGGAAAATTGCAAAAAATGCAAACAGTGAAAAAAATATTGTAGGGCGGAGAGTGAGGGTAGAGCGAGCGATATCTGTAATGAAAAAAGAGATATTAGGAATACATCAGAGGATCATGTTTGCCATTATGAATTAAATGTGATTGTTCTTGTTGTTCTTGTTGTTGTTGTTGTTTAATGGATTTAATCAAATTACTTAACTTATGTTTCACTTCTTCTCCTTCTTTTCGTAATTCTGTTGTGTCTACTTTAAAGTAGTTATTAGCTATTGTATTTTGTAAAAATTCAATTGTTAATGCAGCCCCCTCTGGATCAGGTATACCTGATTGAGTAGGAATAAAAATTACTGAACAAGAAATGTTATGTGATATAGACGAAGATAATAAACCTCCTGCTATGCCTCCAATAAACGAAGTTGAACCTTCAATTAGAGATTCGATATTTACATTCTTGTTGTTATTAATCGAATCAATAATTTTATTATCATCACTTGATAGAATAATAGGACTTCGTTCGACATTGGAGAGTATCTGAGGATTAAGGTCTGTTGAAGATCTAGGCTGAATAGCCATCCCATCAATAATAAAAACATCTTGAATACCAATATCTTCAGCCCACTTAGCAAGTGTATCTAATACTGAATGCATTCCATTTATTATTATAGGCGCCTCGCATATCAATGCACAAATAGTTCCATCTATATTAGAGTAAATTCTGAAAGGATGATGTAATTTACCATCCATAAAAATAACGCCTGGAACAATGAATTCTGACTCAAAACACAAAATTTGTTGCATGTCTAATTTTTTTATGATATAATTAATACTGATAGA
>JBIOXM010000079.1:0-2694 GCA_044869655.1 Nitrososphaeraceae archaeon
GTATTATTTCTATCTCTACTAATAAATCCTTTAATGCTACTTTTGATTTATTATCTAAATATGATACTAATTTAATTACAATATCTAACAACTTTTCTAAATCGTCTTCAATACCATTTTTTTCTGATTTATTTTTAAACTCCAATATATTATAATATCCTGAAGGAATTTAAGAAGTTTTTGAATATTAATATATAATCTTTTGAAATAGATATGTGTCTTATATATATGAATATTAGAAGAAGGAAAAAAGATAAAATTTTCTTTTCATGAATCAAGAATTCATTGTACTAACTGTGAATATGTGTTAGGAAATTCTTCTTATAATAACTATTTTATATTGCTATAATGATATAATGTAGAATAATAATATTAGAGGCGATAAATTATACAGGGGGGTTTATTATTAAAGCGTACTATTGCTGCTTTATGTGTATCAACATTTTGGAACGTATAACGATTGTTATCCATTTTCTGTTGGTAAAGGATAGATTATATTTCATTATTTTTTTTAATTAATTAACTAATTAATTTTCACCTCTTCCTGTATTAATTATATTTTAAAATAATATACTTTAATTTTTATCTATTTATTCTATTTTTCGTTTATTGAATATTTGGGTGCTTTTGGAAAGAATTCTCTTTTTAAAACATTTTTCTCTATTGAAATGTTTCCTGGTCCACTTATCATTAAACTTATCATTATTGCAAGATACAATAAATCCAGTTCAAATCCACCGATAAACCCTTTTGCTAATTTTACCTGTAAAATAGCACCTATCATATTTATTACTAGTAATCCTGCAGCAATTCTTGTAAATATACCTAGCAGAATAGCCAAACCGCCTAGGAATTCTAATAGTCCTATGATGATTGCTACTTCTGGTGGTAATCCCATGTTCATAAATGAGGTTTGAGTACCTGCTATATCGAGTAATTTAGGAAGGCCATGCATCATAAATCCAATTCCTGCTATTATCCTCAATGATAGAGGTGCAAAATTGTAAACAGTTTTTGTTTGTTGAATCAAGAATATTATTATAAATTTCTATATATTTTAAGGTTAGACAATTGAAATAAAAGAACCTTTTAGTATATGGCTAAATTATTAGCTTTAATTGTAAAATAAGAATAATATTTATTTATTATAATAAATGAGTAAATCGACTTTTTTCAATACCGTAATTAACATTATGAAAATTTAATAACAATAATGCAATAAATCTAGTCAATAGAATGAATAAAAAACAACTCTTTTTTACAGCAGAAATCAGTATAATACCTATTACAACTAGCGGTAATACAAGCATGAGTAAAGAAATAGCATTAGTATATAATGCTATTAATCAAATCCAAGGCTTGAAAACAATTCTTACTGCAATGGGTACTCAAATTGAATCAAATGAGTTGGACAATATTCTAAAAGCAATTAAAGTTTCACATACAACACTTCGCAATATCGGAATTGGTAGGATAATATCTTCAATTAGAATTGATGAAAGACTGGATAAAAGCAATACTCTTGATGGAAAGATAAATTCGGTAAAACTTAAGAGTGAAAAAACAATAAAAAATTAGAGAATTTTTTTGATTATATTATTTGTTAATAAAAAATAACAATTTAAATATATAAAAAATTTATTATGATATCATATTTTATAATAAATTAAAAAGTCAATCCTATTGTAATTGATCGTATTAGTAGTCTGACTTCACAATGTAAGGCTTTAAAATTGTATTTTTAATATTAAATACTAATAATGGTTTTAGTATTTACTGTGAAATCATTTGAAAATTATATTATGAATCTTACATAGACTTAAGATTTAAAAAATAAAAGATTAGCATAATATAAAATTCTACTTATTTTGTTTATTATTATTATTATTAGATCAATTACATTTGATAAACATAATACCTGATTTTAGCTATCTCGAGCGAGAAAAACAAATTATAATAATAATGCAGTAATCTGTTAGATTTATTCTCATGAAAGAAGAAGGTATGTATGAAACTATTTCTAATACGATAGTAAATTTCATAAAACAGGAAATTGAAAAACGAGACTCGGATGGAGTAATAATAGGTATGAGTGGGGGAATAGATTCATCTTTGACTACAGTCTTGGCGGTTAAAGCGTTAGGAAACCAACCAGTATTAGGTTTACTACTTCCAGATTCATCTGTAACGCCAAAGAATGATACCACAGATGCTATAGAATTAGCTAAATCTTTGAAGATAAAATACAAAGTAATAGAATTAAATAAAATTAAGGAACAAATAGTCAATGGTCTTCCTAGAAATAAAATGGCAAGAGCAAACCTTTTAGTTAGATTGAGAATGTCATTATTATATTATTATGCAGCAGCAATGAACCGATTAGTTTTGGGAACAGGAGATAAAAGTGAAATGATGTTGGGCTATTTTACTAAATATGGTGATGGGGGAGCAGATCTTTTTCCTATTTCTGATCTTTATAAAACAGAAGTAAGATCTCTTGCTAGTTATCTAGGACTTCCTAGAAAAATAATAAATAAGAAAAGTAGTGCAAGGTTATGGAAAGGTCAAACTGCAGAAGGAGAAATAGGTATTAAATATGACGAAATAGATAAAATATTAAAATATTTAGAAAATAATAGCGATTTTTCTTCTAATTCTACTAAACTAAATGGGACTAATGTTTCCAAAATAAAA
>JBIOXM010000080.1:0-2740 GCA_044869655.1 Nitrososphaeraceae archaeon
GTTTATTATTATGTAACATTAATTTCACTAAATAAATGTAGTTAATAAGAATTTATTCTAACTGGCTTGCATAAAACCATTAAATATTTTTTTTAACAGAATAGAGCATGCAACAAGAAAGCAATCAAAAAAAGAAGAATGGAGTTAAAAAAGATATGTCAAAATCTTATAATCAATTCAAAGAATTTCAAGGAAAAAATTATACCGGAATGAGAGTAGGCAGAACTCACAAATGGTATTATGATAAGGGCGAATGGAAAGAAAAAAAGGTGACTCCCGATAAATGGCAGTTTAGCTATAATGTTACCAAAAGAAGAGCAGGCAATGCACCAGAAGGTTCAGGTGTTCCTGTCGGAACAGAGTATCATTGGTACATCCTTGCAAACCAAAATGTGAAAAAACTTGACGCGAATAACTATACCACTTCAATGATAGGACTGAAATACAAATTGGCTCATAAACGTGCAGATAAGAATAACTGGAGCTCATCTGATAATGCACAAAGGAAAAGATTGATAGAGATACTCGAGACATTGATTGAAAACATAAAAATGGAAATGGTAAGCACATCAAAAATTGCTTGAATTATCTACAGCGGCTTGTTGAATTTGTCTGGCCTAAGATACAGCAACTTATTTGTCAATTTGATTATGTTAATCTCATTTTGTATTGCTTCCTATTTCGTTATATTAAAAAAGAGAGTATCACCATCAAAATGTTTCTCTAACCTTTTAGGGATATGGAATATATTTTTATATATTATACCTCTTTGAGTTTTAATATATTCATTTGAAATTGAAAATATGTATAGCAATTTAATTAGTAATAGAGATAAATTATTTAAATTAATAGATGATATAATAACTGAAAATTTAGATACATTTATCAAATCTATAAAATTTACATACAAAAATTTTGTAATGATATAATTCAAAGTTATCTTGATTGTATAAGAAAGTAGGTTGGTAAGGAAGGAAGAAGACTATTCCCCATATTGTTTATGTATATAACACCATTTCCATGATCTGTCTGGGAGTGCAATCATTGTAGGATGCCCTGTATTTTCATAATGCTTAGTTGCATGAATCCCAGGCGAAGAATCACAACATCCAACATGTCCACATGAAAGGCACATTCTTAATGCTACCCAGTTAGAACCTTCTTTTTCACACTCTTCACATCCTTTGGTATGTGGATTAACTTGTTCATCTTCTTGAATTCCCATAAAATGCTCACAATTCTTTTGCATGAAATTATATAGAAGAGATTTTATTTAAAATCTACTAATTACAATATATTATTAATGTTTTTAATATGATATTTATATTATGATTACTTAAATTTAAAATTACTACTAAGAAAGTCATAACCTGTAGAAAACAATTACTTTTTTATTATAATTTTAAACTTATATTACATTTGATAATAAATTAGTTTTATTTTAAATATCTTAATAATTAAAAATTGTTATACTATAGTAATAGCAGAATATTAGTTCTGTTATATCAGTTAAAAATATGAGCTTTACCTCTATTTGTAATCCTCATTCTTTATTGTTTGTAGAGTTAAGACAATTTATAAACTAAGAATTATAATAAGTGAATAATATATTTAATGTATGAAGAATGAATTTATAGTATCTAAAATTGAGGCATCTCAAGATGAAAAAACTCCTTTTGTTTATGTTGTATTCAGCGATACTAAAACTCTTGGAAAAGAAAATCAACAACAGCAATCTCCATTTGGAGGAATGGGTATGAACTTTACCTCACCAGAAGATCTAATGAAAAACCTCCCAAAGATGTTTGGTAAAAATATGAATTTAGGCGAATCACCTACATTCAAATTAAGTATAAGAGAATATGAAGAATCGGGATTAAGGGTAGGAGACAAAGTCACTATAGAGATTAAAAAGTCTGATAGTAGTGGAATATAAATAATTATTTTTAAATATTATAAATTGTGATCAGAATCTCAATGGTGGATTTATTTAATAAAAGCAATTCAATACTATAGGATTGGAACGAACCTTCGTCCCGTCAAATGTGGTTTTATCTGCTAATATTAAATTATTCGGTTAATTCAAAAGATTGGTTTAAGGTATACCGTTTATAATATTATAACTAAAAATTTAAGAACCAATTTTTTTATTATCTAGTTATATTTTAGTAACTTTCACATCTAATAACATATTATCATTAGTTTTCGATTCTATATTCCATAGTTGTTGAAAAGTTACATTAAAAAAAAATTTTTTCTATAAGCATCTTTAAAATCAATTAGTATAATTTTGCCTATTCATCAATGGCTAACATTTACAATAAGAAATTTAAGTTTATAATGAAAATATTTATCCTGTAATAATGTTTGAAATTAGCCACAAAGACACTTCTCTTATAGATAAGGATGATGATGTAGGAAAAATGAGGAAAGGTTTGTTATGTATTATCTTACCTACATAACAACTATTAGTTATTGTTTTTGCTGTTTCTATTCGTATCATGTTCATACATCTGCTTTAGGTAGCACTAATATTTGACCAACCATATTAGGCGCGTGCACATGGCATACATAATTTATGATTCCTGGATTGCTTGCTACAAATGAAACAGTATTGATTTGTCCTCTCTTAAGTTCAAAAGTTCCTATTCCATCTACAGTAACTACATGATGTGCTCCTTGTACTCCTACAAAATGGAGAGTGACTTTATCGCCTTGGTTAACGACTATTTGAGCGGGA
>JBIOXM010000081.1:0-6316 GCA_044869655.1 Nitrososphaeraceae archaeon
AATATCGCCGAACTGATAGGGTCATCAATATGATTAAGGAATTTGCCAAACATCATATGAAAAATGAAAATATCAAAATAGACCAAGAGTTAAATAAAGAAATCTGGAAACAAGGGAAAACAAATCCGCCAAGAAAAGTACGTGTTCGTATGTCTCTGGATGATAATGTTGTTTTAGTATCATCTTATCAAGAAAGTTTAAAGGAAAACAAAGTAAAGAAGGACGAAAATAAGGATAATACCTAAACAGATAAAGTATATCTCCTATATATTTTCTTTTAAATTTTTGTTTCTAAATATTAAAATTATTGTTTTAGTGTTATTTTTATTCTAATTACTTTTTTATCATGACAAGATTCATAAAAAATCATTAAATAAATGGGATTTCCCTCGATGATGATCTATCATTTTCCTCAGGATGAATTTTATGTTTTCTCGCCAGAAATAGTAGTATGCCACTAAACAATAGTAATACAAGTGCTAACCCTTGAGCTCCTCCATTAGGAACAAACATTAAATAGATAACAGAAAATACAATACATGAAAAAGCCTGTAAACAGTATTGGATAGACGATACTAACTTAGCCTTTTTTGCAAAAAATGTAATTCCAAATAGTGCAATGCTAGGATAAATTGTGAGCAAAATAAACTGGTCAATATCTATTTCATTATGTGTCAATATTTTAATCAATATTAATCATAATATTTTTCTTTCCTTCCAATGAAATATTAATCAAAGATAGGAGCGATCTCAGTTGCAATTTTATTATTCACAAGGGATAATGCATTTTCAAATGGTAAATTTGCAACATCTTCAACGCTAAAAGGGCCATACTTATACATATCAACCCCAACAAATTGCTCCATGGGTTTTACAAACATAATTAGTAATTTTTTTTGTTTTATTGTATCTGTTATTTTTTCTAAAATTTTTGGTTGGCCATTTGTTATTAAGGTCATTATCTCTTTTCTCTTTCTTTTTGACTGAATTTCTCCATCGATAATAAATTTCTCTTCATCTGTCATTTTAGAATATCCTATCTCTAAATTTGAGTTTATATTTCCTCTCAGGATTTTTTCTATTCTAATTTGCAGTAAAAGATTTGATATTGTCGATAAATTTTCAATAATTTTTTGCACAATTTTTTTTCCAAGAATGTCATACTCTTTTCCCTTTAAATTTTCAATTGTAATAGCTAGTCTCTGGTATGTATCATAAGGTATTTCTTGTAATGAAGAAATTTGGTATTCTTTTAAAAGAATATTATATGCCATTTCTAACGTGAAATACTCTTCCAAATTGTCAGACATTGAGTTATTATGGTAAGAAAATCAGTTTATTAAGAATTCTGTTTTACTATTTAAATTTCTGAAAGCCTTAATTATGAGGTCCTTAATTATTACCAACTGATTTGCCATATAGGATGATTGAAGGAAGAATCGAAGAACAAGATTTTAGTGCTGATGACATCATGGATAAATTAGAAAAAGACGATATCAAGTTTATAGATTTACAATTTACTGGACTCTTTGGTAAATTTCATCATATTACTATTTCTGCAAATATGTTTAAAAAAACCGATTTTGAAAATGGATTGCCAAAGGTTGATGGTTCTTCAATCCGTGGATTTACTGAAATTCATGAATCTGATTTAATTCTTAGACCAGACCCTTCTACCTATGCTATAATTCCTTGGATAGAGAAATACAAAACATGTAGATTGATTTGTGATATCTTGAGAGGGGGATCTAACAGAATACAATTTTTGAGGGATCCTAGAGGTATCGCAAAGAAAGCTGAAAAATATGTTAATGATAATGGTTATTCGTTATCGTATTGGGGACCAGAAGTTGAATTTTTTGTGTTTGATAAATTGTTAGTAAATACACTTACCCCATATCGTGGTCAAAGTTATGAGATAATTTCAAAAGAAGCTCCTTGGGCTTCTGATGGCTTTGGATATACCCTGAACCTAAAGGAAGGTTACCTTCCTAGTGCTCCAAGCGATAGTTTAATGAGTTTTCGTAATGAATGTGTAGACATTCTTAGCAATAATTTTGGAATTGCATGTGATGCACATCATCATGAAGTTGCAACAGCCGGACAATGTGAAATAGATATAAGATATGATACATTAGTAAATGCCGCAGATTCTGTCCAAAGTTACAAATACATTGTAAAAAATGTTGCCAAAAAACATAACATGATAGCTACAATGATGCCAAAGCCAATAGCGCTTGATAATGGATCTGGTTTACATGTTAACATTAGTCTTTGGAATGATAACTCTAATTTATTTTTTGACCAAAATGATGAGTACGCTGAAATTTCTGAATTAGCTAGATATTTTTGTGGAGGTATATTAGGGCATTCTTTTGCACTCGCAGCAATTGTAGCCCCTACAACCAACTCATATAGGCGATTAGTTCCAGGGTATGAAGCCCCTGTATATGTAGCATGGAGTACTGGTAATAGATCAGCTATAATACGTATTCCAGGACATTTTAAAGGAGAAAAATTTGCAAATATGAAAAGAATTGAATTTCGTGCTCCTGATCCCTCGTGTAATCCATATCTAGCTTTTTCTTGTATTGTTGCAGCAGGTTTAGATGGAATAAAGAAAAAAACATCTATTGGCGATCCTATCGATGAAGATATTTTCAAAATGACCCCAAAACGAAGACGTCAACTTGGAATAAAACAATTACCTACTAGTTTATTAGATGCAACGGAGGCTTTAGACTCTGATAGAGAGTTCCTTAAACCCTTATTTGATAGTTCAGTAATTGATAGATTGATAGAGCATTCAACAAATGAATATAGAGAAGTTACTTTAAGACCTCATCCACATGAATTTTCTTTATATTCAGATGTATAAAGAAGTATTTTAGTTAATGTTAATAATAATTTATTAATTATTTTGTATTTTTAAAGATCATCAATTTTCTTTGCCAATAGAAAGTCGTATTCACTTATCCCATTAACTTTGTGTGTAGATAAAAATACTTTTACTTTGTTAAAAACATTAAATAATTCTGGATGATGATCTAATTTCTCTGATTCTAATGCTATCTTCGTAATAAAGCCAAAGGCTTGAGTAAAATTTTTAAATTCAAAAGATTTACATAACTTACCGTTTTCGATTTGCCAGTTTTTTATTTCTTTTAACTTCACTTCAATTTCATTATCCGAAAGTTTTTTATAATTATTCACTAAAAAAATTAGTTTATTACTATTAATGTATTTTACTGTAGTCAACAATTATAATAAATAATTTTTTTAGGTTCTGTTGTATTCGGAGAATAGATTCATTTTTGATAATCGAAATATAAATAAAGCAGATGAATACTCTTCCGTGTATGAGCTCAAGCAAAAAACCACATATGAATCTCGTGGTTACCGGACATGTAGATAATGGTAAATCTACAATTGTAGGCCATTTAATGGTTGATTTAGGAGTTATTGATCAAAGGACTATAGAACAATTTGCAAAAGAATCAGAAGCTACTGGTAAAGGTGATACTTTCAAATATGCATGGGTTTTAGATAGTATCAAAGATGAAAGAGATCGAGGAATTACCATAGATCTAGCTTTTCAGAAATTTGAAACTACGAAGTTCTTCTTTACTTTAATCGATGCCCCGGGGCATAGGGACTTTATTAAAAATATGATAACAGGTGCATCAGAAGCTGATGTGGCTATTTTAGTTGTTTCCACCAAACCAGGAGAAACAGAAGCTGCAACAGAACCTGGAGGGCAAGCAAGAGAGCATGCATTTCTATGCAGGACATTAGGAGTAGGACAAGTAGTCGTAGCATTAAATAAAATGGATGATTCTAATTATTCAGAAGCAAGGTATAATGAAGTCAAAGGTATCGCAGAAAAAATGCTGAAAATGGTGGGTTATAATACCAGTAAAGTAAATTTTGTTCCTGTTTCGGGATGGAAAGGTGATAATTTAGCTAAAAAATCTGAAAATATGAGTTGGTATAAGGGACCCACTCTGTTAGAAGCACTAGATTCATTTGAACCACCAGAAAAACCAATTGGGAAACCCTTAAGAATTCCAATTCAAGATGTATATTCAATTACTGGTGTGGGTACTGTTCCAGTCGGGAGAGTAGAAACGGGTGTTGTTAAGGCTAATGATAAGGTAATAGTCATGCCTGCCGGAGTAACTGGAGAAGTCAAATCGATAGAAACGCATCATACACAGATGAATTCAGCCGAAGCAGGTGATAATATAGGATTTAACTTAAGAGGAATTGATAAAAAGTCTATTCATAGAGGTGATGTTATTGGGCATCCCGATAAACCTCCTAGTGTTGCTAAAGAATTTGAAGCTCAAATAATAGTAATCCACCATCCAACGGCCATGGCTCCAGGCTATACGCCAGTTTTACATGCCCATACAGCACAAGTTGCAGCAACTTTATCGGATTTTGTTGCCAAAATTGATCCTAAAACTGGTGGAGTTTTAGAAGAAAAACCAAAATTTCTTAAAACAGGAGATGCAGCAATTGTAAGAATTCGGCCAGTCAGACCTCTTGCTATAGAAACTTTCAAAGAATTTCCAGAGATTGGTAGATTTGCATTAAGAGATATGGGTACTACTATTGCTGCTGGAGTTATCAAATCAATTACAGAAAAGTATGAAAAGAAGTAAAGGGAAATATTACAATGCCTCAGGAAGCTAGAATAAAACTAACAAGCACCAACCTTTCTACATTGGAAGGTGTTTGTTCCGAAATAAAAGGAATAGGTGAAAAAAGTGGTATAAATTTAAAAGGTCCTTATCCACTTCCTACAAAAAAAATGAAAGTAGTAACACGGAAATCTCCCTGTGGCCAAGGGACAAATACTTGGGATAAATATGAGTTAAGAATTCATAGACGAGTAATTGATTTAGGTGCGGATGATAAAGCAATTAGACAGCTGATGAGATTGAGAATACCTGATGATGTCTATATTGAAGTATCTCTCACTTAAATTTTTATAATTATGCATAACAAATAATCTTTATACCAATTTACCACATTAAAAATAACTTCTATTAATATTAAAAAATATAAAATGAATTTATTCTGGTCTCTAGTGTTATTACAATCACTTTTATTACTGCTCTTTAATTTTAATCAATGTTTTACAGACTCGTCTACATCGGAAAACGATTTTAAATCATATAAAAATAAAAATAATTCTATAGAATTAATGTATCCAGCAAATTGGACATATGTTGAATTTAAAGATAAAATTTCTGATAATGATCTCTTTATAATAATTAGTTTCATTTCTCCATTAGAGTCTTCTTTAGATACATTTCAAGAATATTTTACTATTAAATCGAAAATGCTGGATCCAGGAGATCCTTTTTCTAACCACTTTAATTCATATTTAGAAAAACTAAAGGATACTATAACAAATATAAATATATCCAATATTGAAGATAACTCCCCGAGGAATAAATTTATACATTATTCATTTTCGCCTCCACAATCAGGATTAATTATAAACAAAGATGAATATATCTTTCTAAAAAATTCTACGAATGTATTTCATATTGAATTCACTTCAAATGGTGATGCTTATAAAACATTCAAGCCATTGATTAATAAAATAATGTCACACTTTCGTATTCCATGATATGATATTGGATGTTATAAAAAAAGTAATTGAAAAGAAAATAGTTATGTATTGATTTTGTCAAAACGTTGAGAAACGTCTTCCCAGTTTATAACATTCCACCAAGCAGAAATGTAGTCAGGTCGTTTGTTCTGATATTTGAGATAGTATGCATGTTCCCATACGTCACACCCTAAGAGTGGTATTAAACCTTCTGTTCTTGGACTGGTCTGATTTGGCATTGCTTTGTATTCAACTTTATGGCTAGAGGGATTATAGACAAGCCAACCCCAACCACTCCCTTGAATCAATATTGTAGCAGAAGTGAATTTCTCTTTAAAGTCTGAAAAACTTCCAAATGTCGAATTTATTGCATTAGAAATAGGCCCACTTGGCTCACCTCCTCCATTTGCTTTCATGTTATGCCAAAATATTCGATGGTTATCAAATCCTCCTCCATTAAAGTTTATTGCACTTTTTTGATCAGCAGGAACTTGATCAAGATTAGAGAGTATTTCGACAATATCTTTTTCTTGAATTTCAGGAGAACATTTCTCAAGAGCTGCATTAAGTTTATCTGTATAAGTTTGATGGTGTTTTGTATGATGTATTTCCATAGTTCTTGCGTCAATATATGGTTCTAGTGCATCATAATTGTAAGGTACTGGAGGTAATTCATATTTTACCATAAAG
>JBIOXM010000082.1:0-8715 GCA_044869655.1 Nitrososphaeraceae archaeon
GAAAGATAATTGCATATATTGTTAAAAAGGATAATGTTAATTTAGCAGCTCGTGGCGGGGTAGGACCTAATGCTGGACATACTTTTAATTTAAACGGACAAACCTTCAAAGTGCGTATGCTTCCAAGCGCTGCCTTCAATATTAACACTAAGTTAGCTATAGGCGCTGGAGTTTTGGTGGATCCTAAGATATTATTAAACGAGATCTCTTCATTTCAAGCTCAGAGGAGAACCTTTGTAGATAGCCATTGTGGCATAATTAAAGAAGAACATATCCAACAGGATAGCACAGAAAGTTTTTTAAAAGACAAAATAGGTACTACAGGAACTGGAACAGGTCCAGCCAATTCTGACCGAGCATTAAGAAAACTTTCTCTGGCCAGGGATTGTTCGGAGATCAAAGATTATTTGAGTGATGTAAGTTGTATGATTCATTCAGACTTGGAAAAAAATAATAATATTCTGCTTGAAGGAACACAGGGGACTTATCTTTCACTTTATTACGGGAGATATCCCTTCGTAACATCAAAAGATGTAACAGCTTCTTCTGTTTGTGCAGATGTAGGAATAGGACCTAAATCTATTGATAAAGTCATTATTGTTTTTAAATCCTATATTACTAGGGTAGGAGGTGGTCCATTAGAAAATGAGTTGGATAGAGAAGAAATGCAAAGAAGAGGTTGGCTAGAATATGGAAGTGTAACAGGAAGAGAAAGAAGATCTTCTCCTTTCAATATTGACTTAGCAAAAAGAGCAATAAGACTGAATGGTGCAACATCCTTTGCGCTTACAAAACTAGATGTTCTTTTCCCTGAATGTGCTGGAGTTAAAGATTATTCTAAACTCTCTCAGCACGCAAAAAAATTTATCGAAGAAATCGAAGGAGAACTTGGCCTTCAAGCAGAATTAATAGGGACTGGAATAGATGTAGATTCAGTAATCGATAAAAGATCCTAGGTTTTATATATATCTTTAAAATAAAAGATTTTACCTATTTGTTTTTAAAAAAATCTTCAACAGATCCCTTGTGGTTCTCAAAGAACATAATAATTGATCATCATCTTCGTAATTTAAACTCAAAAGTAGCTCTCTCGCATTCTTTAAAATAGAATTTGCTACTATTGGCTTTTTGTTAGTTTTTAATTCCTCTTTTTGTTCTTGATCCAAGAGATTGTATTTTTTTAGACGTACCAATAGAATAGTATATTCTAACCAACTATAAGCCTTCCAGATTTCTGACTCCTTCTTATCTTTTTTGTTTATAGCGTTGGTTAGTACATTAATGCTAAACTGTATCTTGTTATCTATATCTAATTCTTTGAAATCCATAATTATTGTTTACCCTACTAGAATAGATAAATTATAATAAAAATTTTTATTCGTTAAGGCTAAAATGTAGTTAACTATTAAAACAGAAACTTAATCTTTTTATTATATGGTAGAAAAACAAAAAACCTTTTTTATTATTTTACCAGTTTGATTAGAACTGAGGTATCTTTATATTCATTTTTTTGATTAAATAAATTTAAAATGCGAATCCTATTAATTATAGCCTTTTAAAATCATGCTTCACAAAACCTATTATTTTCCGAATTTTTTGAAAATATATGAACCCTATTGTATTGTTGCTATGGCTATTCCTGGACTAATGCTATAAGAAGGCGAGATGTTGTTATATAACCTAAAATAAGTTGTCTAATTACTATATGGTAATCTCCAATAATCTGGCCCATACATAGATAGTTTATATTTTTTGCTTAAGATTATGAAAGGGAGTGTAAAAATATTAATAACCTGTTTTTTTGAACATAATTGCTTGGAATCTAAATCACCATTTTACATTGAAGTAAATGACCTTAATAATTTTGCAAGATTAGTTTGTGCTTTAGAACGTGCACCATTACCAACTTTTTCGATGAACTTAAAGGATGAACATGTATTTGCTGTACAAACTGAATTTATTTATGGGACTCCGGTAATATACTATGTTAAATTTAAGAACTCCAATCTCTGTAATCAATTCCTCGCATATAGATGTAATGGTCTTTCTGAAACAGTGACATTAGTAGATATTGCTTCTAATCCCCTTTTTGTTTACTCTCCAATAATAAATATTGAAAAATTACCTCAGATAATGGAAAAAAGTTCAAGAAAAAATAAGAGATCTTGCTATACAAAGATTTTATTAAGAGACTTGGAAAGTCTCGCCAAAATCGCGGCTTATAAAACCATTTATGACGAACCGCCATTACCAATATTTTATTTTGGGAATGGAAAAAAAAACACAATTACTCTTGGGACTTCCTTAAATTTTATGGAGACGGATTCCATTACTTATTTTTATTATATAGATATAGATAGAGAACCAGAAAAGTTTCTAAAATATTCTAGCCAAAAATCAGAAAAGCCTTTTTTCACCAACCATATCGAAGAACATGGCTACATTTATATAAAAATTATTAAATTGTTGAAAGAACATCCTCTAGTAATAAATGAGGATTGAAAACTTGTCATCTTATCAAGCAAGAATAAATAATTGTTCAATTAATAAAAACACACCCATAATTTTAGCATTGGATTATGATTTTGCTCATTACAATAGTAGTGACTTATATAATAAATGTAAAGAAATAATATCAATTACTGAATCTAAAATTTGTGCAATAAAAATAAATTTTCATCTCTTATTGACTTTATCACAGATTCAGTTGATAGAGCTTAATATTTTTGCTCATAAATTTAATTTGCAGAGTATAGCAGATATAAAGCTCAATGATATCGGAAATACAAATAAAGTGACTGTCAACAAGTTACAAAAATTAGGATTTGATGCTGTAATAGTAAATCCATTTATCGGAGTAACAGAAATGAATACTATCGTGAATTACGCCCATTCAATAAAGTTTGGTATAATCTCACTTGTCTATATGAGTCATCCCAGTTCTTATGAGGGATACGGATTAAAAGTTTCTACAAATCATGAGCAAGGTAATATTGTATCAATTCCAATGTATAAATTACTATATAGTTATTCACGATCAAGTGGTGTGGATGGAATAGTAATAGGTGCTTCCAAAATTGATATTATCAAGGAAATTTCTCAATTAAATGAGACAAAGATTTATTCACCAGGGTTCATTACCCAATATGGTTCAATAGATGATGCAGTAAAAGCTGGTACAGATTATCTTATATTAGGCAGACACATATTAAATTCTTCGTCTTCTCTTGACACTGTCAAACTCATACTAAAACAAATAAGAAAAGCTAAAAAATCTAGGCTTGAATAATTATTTTTTGTAATTTGTTAATAAAAAATAAAAGCATAATAATATTTTTGATTTCCATCATCGATTATACAGTTAATAATTTTTTATAGAAATTTAGTCTTTTCTCAATGTCAAGAGAAGAAATGTTGATTATTTTATTTGGCCCAAAATCTTCTATTGCAAAAGAACCCATTATATTTCCATATATTGCAGCTTCTCTAATGGTTCTTGCATTTATCTTTCCTTTTTTGGACAAATAACCAAGAAAGCCACCTGCATAGCAGTCACCTGCTCCTGTAGGATCTACCACATTTTCGATAGGGATAGCTGGACACACCGATATCATGTCGTGGTAAAAAAGCATAGAGCCATTTTCACCTTTTTTTATGATTATCAATTCCGGTCCCAATTCTTTAATTTTTTTAGCACACTTTAATAGGTTATATTCACCTGTCAAAAGCCTTGCTTCTTGGCTATCGATTATTATTCCATTTACTCCTTTTATCATATCTATGACTTGATTATATTTATTATTGATCCAATACTCTATTGTATCACAAACTACAAAATCAGGATTACTAAATAAGCCTTGCATTTTTTTGTTTTGAACTGGATCATTGTTTGCTAAAAAAATAAATTTAGAATCAATGAATTCTTCCGGAACAAAAGGTTGAAAATTTTCAATAACGTTTAATTCGGTTTTATTGGCGGTTCGAACTGTTAAAGTTGCATCAAAAGATGAATCGTAATGAAAAGTTTTTTCATTGTCTTTTACAATAACACCTTTAGTATTAACATGTTTATCCAAAATATCTTTATACTGGGAAGGAAAATCTGAGCCAATTATTCCGATAATATTAGTTGATGTGTATTTCGAGGAAGATAAAGATGCATATGTTGCCGCTCCACCCATTATTCTATTTACCTTCCTGTAAGTAGTTCTAGTTGTATCTAAGGCTATTGTTCCAAAAATAGTAAGCATGTTGTATTTGGTTACTCAAGGATTATAAAAATTAATTTTTAGATAAATACTTATCATCTATTTATCTAACTGAAATTATGGGTATTATTATTGCAATTACTGGTGGATCCGGAGTAATTTATGGTATAAAATTAATTGAATCTTTAAACATGCTTAATTTTGAAACACATTTGGTCATTAGTGAGTGGGGAGAAAAGACGATTAAGATCGAAACAAATTTAGATATTAATTATATAAAAAAGCTTTCCACCAGTTGGTACGATAATAAGAATATGGCAGCTCCAATCTCTAGTGGTTCTTTTAAGACTGATGGTATGGTGATAATACCATGTAGCATGAAAACTCTCGCTTCTATAGCGAACGGATTAGATGATAGTTTAATTTCACGAGCTGCGAGTGTGTGTATAAAAGAAAATAGAAAATTAGTTGTTGTTCCGAGAGAAACTCCTTTATCTAAAATTCATCTAGAAAACATGGTTAAATTGTCCGAATTAGGTGTATCTATATTACCTGCTATGCCAGGATTTTATTTTCATCCATCTACAATTGATGAATTGTTATATCATATTGTAGGAAAAGTATTGGATCAATTTAATATAGAGAACAACATGTTTAATCGATGGGGAGTAAAAAAATAATTGATCATATTAATTTCATGAGAGTCTTTGATATCTTGAAAGAAAGACCAATAGCTATAAGAAATAGTAATGAGCTAACAATTATTTGATAAATAATGTCAACATTATATTGTCTTAATAAAAAAAGGCTTGCAATTCCCGGCATAGTAATAATAAATGCCAAGAGGGTACTTATCTTATAATAAGATAATTTTGAAATTTTTCTATCATCATTTTGAGGGCGAGTCAATATTCTATAGTTTTTCTTATTATATTTATATTTTTTATAAATTTTAGTTTAATACAAATTTACTCCCACAATTGCAGCTTTTCGATTTTTGCTTTTCGTCTGATCTCTTGAAGGAAGTTATATACATTTTTATGGGATCGACCTGAACAAATGCGTGTTATTGCTTCAGTAGTTAAAGTTATTTGCTCTGAGGTTCCGATTATCCCAACGTAATGGCCATATATTGATATATAAGATCCTGTCAATTCTTCAATAGTTTTCCTGGATTTTCCTTTTTCTCCTATTAGTCTACTTTTTACCCTGGCTAGAGAATTTGCTGATTTTCCAACATAGTCACGTAAGTCAACAACCTCTAAATTGTTTTCCTCAGAAAAAAGAATAAATGCTCTTTCTGGAGAAAAACCTTTCGATATAGCAAGAATTACTTCTAATCCTTTATTGATATTTAATATATCTAAAGGATCAGTGCTTTTAGTCTTTAGTATAACATCACCATATTCACTGTCAACGTGAATGTCTATCTTGCATTTTTTTTCAATTTCGTCTTTAATTGAGCCCTTTTTACCAATGATCGCCCCTATCCGTTCTTTTTGTATTCTTAAAGTCCGTTGGTAACTCAATATAATTCAGTCATATTATGATATGTTGTTGGATATAAAATATGTATTCATTAAGGAAATCGAAAAATAACTATTATTTTTGATAAAATTTAAATATCATTAAAAAAGGGATATCTGAAATAATTTTTATACTGTCTTTTTTTGCCAGACCCAAACTCAAAGTTTTTTCTACAACTCGTCGTCCAATTAAATTAGCGATAGAACATCTTTTTAATAGACTACCAATCTCTTTTTCATTTGTGATAAGCTCATTAAAAAAATCTTTTGTTATGTTAATGTTTAATGATTCACTTACTATATTTGTACCTATTAATTCTTCATCACAAATATTTATCATTAGGGACCCTTGATAGTGCATTTTTCTTACGTAGAACTTTAGGGTAGAATCAAGGGATCCATCAAGTGAAGGTATTTTATCATCCTTGGAATCAATCATTATGAAATATTTTTATTCACTCAGCATAAAAAGCTGACGTTCTACCTATGATAATTAATTTGGTAGACATCAATTGTTGTTTAGAGAAATAATGCTAAATACTACCTAATTTTTTCATATATTTTTTGTATGCATCTAAATATGATCTTTTATCTCCGATATCAATAAATCCTGATTCTATTATAAATGCATTAACTTTTTTTTTCTGAGTTATTATATCTTTTACTATTTTGTCCATCCCAATAGTACTAGATTTTGGTATTAGTTTTAAAAAATCTTTTTCCATTATATAACATCCAATATTTATTAAACCTTCAACTTCAGGTTTTTCTCTCCAAGCTGTGACAATATTTTCTTTATCATTAGTATCTATGAACCCGTACTTCAATCTTGTTTTGTATTTCATTAATGCCATGGAAAGAAAAGCTTTTGATTTTTCGTGCCCCTTAACCATTTTATCTAAATTAAAATCATAAACTGAATCACCATACAGACAAATAAACCGATCATTTAACATTTTTTCGGCTGTTTTCAATTGGCCTCCAGTGGCTAATGGCCTTTCAGAATGAGCATATGTAATTTTTATTCCGAATCTTCCGCCATCTTCAAAATAATCCTCAATAGTCCTATGCAAATAACTTACACAAATAACTACTTCCTCGATACTTTTCAATTTTTTTATCCATTCTATTAAATACTCAAGCAATGGTTTGTTTCCTAACGGTAACATAGGTTTTGGAATAAAAAAAGTATAGGGTTGTAATCTTGTGCCTAGTCCCCCCGCTAGAATAACTGCTTGCATCTACAATGTTTAATTTTCTAATTTATTATACTTTTAGATTAGTAGTACTCAATAATTTTTTTTAAAAAATCAAGAATTTCCCGTGGATGGTGGCCAAATATTATCACCATAGGTTCCTTACCCATGTCGCCTTTATGGTAAATTCCTCTTACCCCCTTATCTGTTAGTAATGCCTTTTTAATTCCCCATTGGATAGTAAAACCCTCCTTATTCTTGAATGAATGAGGTTCTGATCGTCTATCATATTCAGAAACTTTCATAAATGACTGTAATAATTCTATTATTTTTTTATCGTATTTTATATTGAATCCAGCTCGCATCAAAGGATCAATAGTCATGTATGAAAGAACTGCTGAAGCAACATGTTGTGATGCACCAAATTCAATACATGAACTTGCTTTCACCTTTTGATCTATCCTTACTATTCTTCCTTTTATTCCTGCAATTTCTTGTATGTTACTCGCATTTGGTATTGCATATACAAAATTAGATTGCGTTTCGGGTATTAACTTTCCCACATCAGAAAGAGATTCTATCTCTTTAATAGCTAAGGATAATTCATGGATTACCTGAAATTTGAATGCAGAGTAAGCAGTAGATATTGCCGTATCTGTGACAGGGTATCCTTTTCCTATATATAAAAGACTTTTCAAACCTCTATTTATAAATTCATTAGCAAATTTACACGCTATAGCTATTTCATACCCTTGTGCAATATAGGAAGATAAGGCTGCAGAGAAATTGCAGCCCGAGCCATGATTTTCTGGAATTCGTATTTTCAAATTGGAGAATTCAGTTATGTTTAACTTATCATCAATTAAGGTATCGATAGACTTACCGGAGAGAAGATGACTTCCAGTGAGGATCACATTTTTGGGGCCTAATTTTTTTATAATAATTAAAGACTTGATTACATCTTCTCTAGTATTAATTTCAATCCCAGATAGTCTTATAGCCTCTTTTAGATTGGGAGTAATGATTGTAGCAAGAGGTAGTATTTTTTTTATTAGATCTTTTATTGCTTCAGACTTTATCAAACTTTTTCCGCTGGTAGAAGTAAAAACAGGATCTACTATCAGAGGAATTTTTATATTTTTTAATATCTTAAAGATTTTGTTGATTATTATTCCATCATAAACCATTCCAATTTTAATAGCATCAATTCTTATATCACTTAGAATAGAATTTATTTGTCGTTTAACTATTTCACTAGGAATAGGAAAAACAGAAAAGATATTTTTTGTATTTTGGACAGTTATTGCTGTAATGGCAGTGCATCCATAAGTCCCAAGAGAGGAAAATGTTTTCAAATCCGCTTGGATACCAGCTCCCGAAGACGGGTCACTCCCAGCAATACTTAATACTGTAGGTAAATTCACGATAAGAGATAATCCGTTGAGGTTCTAAAACTTAATTATTGCAAATACAGTAAGAAAAAATAATATATTTAAACTCCTAATATTTGCTTTAACAATGCTCTATAATCTACTTTTTCTTTTGTACTCCCTGGCGAAGGGAGTTCAAATATCAAAGGAATAGGTTTTACAGAACGTATCCTAGCAAGCTCCAATCTAATTTGTTTACCGATGTCATCACTTAATAAAATTAAGCCTACTTCATTTCTAGAATGTATTTGGTTAATTCGAGAAAGAGCGTCTTTAGGAGTTTGAACATCTATTCCTTCTATTCCAGCCATTTGAAAACTTGTAATAAAGATACGATTTCCTATTGCTAAAACTT
>JBIOXM010000083.1:0-3143 GCA_044869655.1 Nitrososphaeraceae archaeon
ACATATAAAATTATAGCCTTAGTATTAATCCTGGTTGCATTACTAAACATAAAAAAATATTCCTATCATATGTATATGTAAATCTATTTTTGAAACTGATTTAAAAATATAATTTAGGAGCTAACATAGCGAAGGAGCAAAGAATCTAGGTTCAAATATCACAGAAGGTGCAAAGGGTCTAGCTAAAACTATAGGCGAAGGATTACAAGATTTAACAAAGTAATAATCAATATTAATCAACCTTATTTATTTTTATAAATGTTAATAATTTTTTATATTTGATTTCTCTATTGCATCTACTTTTCCAGCAGTAAATCGAATTTAACAATGGTATAAAGCCTGAATATAATTTATTATTTATATTTAATTGATTTAGATTTATTTCAAATAATAGATAACTTTCTAGTGATAATGACAAATATTCTTTTTTGATCAATTTGTATATTGTTAATATATTATGTAGATTATATTATACTAATGACATCTAGTGAAACTCTTAGATGTAAAGAATGTGGTATAATTTTCAATACTATAGAGGATCTGTATGAACATCAAAAATCAGAAGAAGAGGATAAAATATTAAGACATAAAGGATTTTCAGATGGATAAAGATTAGAAGAATCAGTAATAGGTTATCCTCCTTTACTAAAGAAAGAATAATAATAATATAACAAGATGAAATACAATAACCAAATTCCTAATTATGAACACCAAAAAAATGAACAATTTTGACTTAATAATTGCTCTAAACCTAACTGAATACCAGCCAAGACAAAATTAATTATTACTATAAACTATGAATACAGAGTTTTGAAATGAGAACTAACCAATTAATTACATAAACTATTAAATGATGATACCTAAAGCAATAGTATTAATTGTAAAGTGAATGAAGAAAAAAAGTCAAAAGAAAAAGAAGGAGATTTAGTAAAAGATGATATTATTCATGACTATGATAGTGTATTAAAGGAAAGCGGTGTTTTAACCTCTGTATCTGGAATCATCTTTGGTTTTTTACTAAATATTTCTATAAACGCTCCACAGGGATTTACCATAGAAGAGAGCATAATACTTATGATATCTCTCTATTCAATATCTTTTGCAGTCTCGTTTTTTGTAATGCCTATAATTTATCATCATATTCAATACCCATATAGGGATATTGAAAAGTTCAAGATCAGATCCCATAAATTTATAAAATTTGGTATGATACCAGGAGCACTCACAATGTACTTAGGTTTAGTACTTGGATTAAAATTTAGTTTGCATGTAGGTATTGGATCTAGTTACGAACATTTTTCTTATATCCTTGCAATAGTTCCATTCGTATTAGTTTATATATTTTTTAAATATCGAAAATGAAGTTAGAAATTTATTTGTTAATGCAAAATATCGCTGACGTAAATTTAATTTAAAATATCACTATAGTATTAAAAAATATGATAAAAGGATACAATGATAAGACATTCGTTGATAAATTTAATATTAACGATGAAAAATTAATAGATCTATTTTCGATTGAATAAGAAATAATTTTATAATTTTTAATTCCTATAAAGTTATTTTTCTTAAGAAGCAAAACGAAATTTCTATATTATTTTACTAATATTTTACTAATGCTATGAAACATTGTTTTATATTAATCTGACGTTTATTAAATATACTCATAATTTGACATGATTTAGATATCAAAAATTATAAAAAAATATTCTTTTATTATATAAACAATGACAGAAAATGTGTTATTAACCCTACATAAAGAAATATATTTCTTTTAAAGATTTTCTTTATGTTGCAAAAAAAAATTTTTGGGTTATATTCTTACTTATTCTTTAGTAGTTTTAAATATTTTTTCTAATTCACTATAGAACTCTTTGTTTACAGCAGACTTTGACAAAGATGCTTGCCATTGTTTTGCTGCTGTCTTAATAGTTAGACTCACTGCCTTGTCAATTGTAGCCCCCCATTCTGTTTCAATCTGCTTTTTCAATTTCTCGACATGTACTTCTTGAAGAGCAATAAAGAACGATCTTTCCAAAAGTGATTTTGCTTCAGCAATAGGGTCATCACTACAGCATGATCTACTATTTGTTTTATTTGTAATTTGACAACATTCATTTGAAACATTATTGTCTCCTGAACTGTTTTGTGTTTCTATACATTCACAATTTGATTCACAATTATTTTTTATCATGTTTATTACCTAGTGTTATCTACTATAGTTAGGTAAGTATTTAAATTAGTAAGTGAAAATCTAGATAGTAGGTGAAAGATTGGTAAGTTGACTGAACTAAAACTACTAGATAATGACAGTAACTACAGTGAAAAAAGTCAATTTATTATTGATGGTATGAATTGCAAATGTTGTCCAGTTTTTAATACCCTTAGTATAATCGGAAAAAAATTTACCCTTTTATTATTACGCAATATGATTTTCCTAAAACAGAAAAGATTTAATGAATTTCTTAATTCAATAGAGGAGATAAATCCCAAGACCCTGTCTATTCGTCTCAAAGAATTGGAGAAGGACGGATTGATAAAGAGAGAAGTATTTAATGAAACTCCTGTTAGAATAGAGTACTATCTAACAGAAAAGGGAGAGGCACTACAGCCAATATTAGAACAAATGGGTTTATTCTCTATGAAATTTTGTTGCGAAATGGTATTTGAAAATCCTGACCCCTCAAAGATTGATAAACTTACTTTGAAATCTTTTAGAAAATATTCAACTGCATAAATTTATTCATTAACCTTTTTTAATGAAAAAAACGAATTTAGATAGCCCTATTAAACATTCTGAGATATGTTATAGCCATTTCTCATATGTATTAGTAATCATCAAAACTATTTGGGTATAGTTTGACGACTTTTGTAGTAAACACAATATTCAATGTAAGATTGAGCTTATTCCAATTCAAAAAGTTAATTATGCCTATCAATGTATATTGAATAGCGATGTATGATACCGATTTGTAATAGATTTAAAAACTATTGACCAAAATAAATAACTTTAATGACAATTAACAAATATTTTTCTAGTTGTTAAGGATAAGCATAAATTTCTTGTTTTGTACCTAGAATACATGAATATATATCCTCCAGTAGAACAAAGATTTTCACCTTTTGAATTTTATTCATTAATG
>JBIOXM010000084.1:0-7643 GCA_044869655.1 Nitrososphaeraceae archaeon
AAACCAGCATATAAGAATCCTACAAATGGATTATCAATTTTTTTCATAGAATATATCGTTTTTTTCATAATTTTATTTATTATATCATTGAAAATATCATTAGATATAATTTTGGATGGAGAAAAACTACCCATACCACCAGTATTTGGGCCTTTATCATTTTCATAAATTCGTTTATGATCTTGAGCTGTAGCCATAGGGATGATAGTATCACCATCAGACAGTACAATAACTGATACCTCTTTACCAAAAAGGCGTTCTTCTATTACAATAATATTTCCAGACTTTCCAAAATCCTTCCTTATCATTATCGAATCAATTGCGTTGAGAGCATCTTCTTTATTATCGCAGACGACTACTCCTTTTCCACCAGCAAGCCCATCTGCTTTAATTACTAAAGACTTATTTGTATTGTATACAAAATCTTTGGCTTTTTCAGGGTCTGAAAAAATATTATACTCAGCAGTTGAAATATTATTTTCTCTCATGAAATGTTTTGCAAAAGATTTACTGGATTCTAATTTGGCAGCTTCCTTAGTTGGCCCTAAGATACCTATACTATCGGATAATTCATTAACGATTCCCTTTGTTAATGGTTCTTCTGGACCTACTACGACAATACAATTATTTTTTAGTGCAAATGATTTTATCTTTGAAAAATCATTTATAGAAAAAGAAAGATTATTGATTGTTCCTCCATTTCCAGGACAATAATAAACCTTATTTACTGATCGGCTTTTCGATAATTTCCATCCTAGTGCATGTTCTCTTCCCCCAGACCCTACAATAAGTATATTTTTTTTCAATTAGTAATTGATATCAAACTACTATATTTCTATGTAATTTTCAAAACTAAATTTATAAGCTAATTTTTATTATAATTACCATCTATGCGATTATTTTAATTGTAAAGGCTAAGAATATCCTTTAAAAGTGTAGTAATAAAATTATAGTATTCTCCATCGGAGAACTTAATTTTATCATAATGATTATTCTTTAGCAATTCATTGAATAACTTTAAGTGTTGACATTTCTCTTTTCCAGAAAGTGTTTTATAGTAATAATGTTTACATGAGCAATAATCTAAGTCGGGATCCAACCAATATTCGTTATTTTTTCCAATGATAGTCCATAATTTTCTTTCACTAGGAAAAAAATAATGAAGCTTAAGTGTATGGTTGTTTATAAAATCTTGGGAAACAAAAGAATTAGACATTTATAATAAACTAATCATTTAGATATATTAAATTATGTCTCTATAAGATGCACTTTGCGCCCTTCTAATCTTAATTTTCCCTCAGAAAAAAGTTTTATTGCCTGAGGATATAATTTATGTTCTAGTTGTAAGATACGATTAGATAGATCCTCTTCTGTATCGCTATCATAAATTGGAACACTTTCTTGAATAATTATTGGTCCAGTATCAACTTTATCATCGATAAAATGAACTGTACATCCAGAAATTTTTACTCCATAATCAAACGCCTGTTTTTGAGCATGTAAACCCTTAAAAGAAGGTAAGAGAGAGGGATGTATATTGAGTATTCTAAGTTTGTATTCTCTAACGAATTGGGAACTCAAAATTTTCATATAACCAGCAAGACAGATAATACCATTTGAAGGATATATACCATAGTTTTTTAATACGGCTGCTATTTCTTTATCGTATTCCCAACCTTTTTTTCCATTACCCAAAATCACCTCTGTTGCTATACCAAATTGTTCTTTGGCAATTTTTAATCCAAGAGCATCTTTATTGTTTGATATAACTACACATGGCTGTATATTTCTTAATTCTGATTGGGCATGTGATGATAAGATAGCATGCATATTACTCCCTCTTCCGGAAATCAATATAGCCATATTAAGCATGAGTATTTCCTACGTAATCTAAACTAAATATCTCTTTTCAAGTTTATGTTTGTAAAGAGAAAAAAAGAAATAACTATTGTAATTCTAGGCCAATATGTCAAACGATGATAACAGTTAATTAAAATATATGATAAAAAATAGATTGTCATGCACTCTCGTATTAGTTCAATGGATCATGGTTTATTATTAGAGAATAATGAAACGCGAATATTGTTAGATCCTTCCAAAGTTGAGACTAATGATTTTGTTTTTATTTCTCATGCTCATTCAGATCATGTTTATCGTAAACCAAAAAAGAAATCAAAAATTACAACAATTACATCAGTGGAAACGGAAGCAATAGCAAATGCACGAGGTTATGAAATTACAAATCCAATATATGAAGAAAAAGATCTGGAATTAATAGACTCCGGTCACATATTAGGATCCAAAGGATTACTCGCTTTTAACGAAATATTCTATACTGGAGACATCTCAATCAGGAAACGAGCATTTCTTAAGCTCCCTAAAAAAATACCTCAAGTAGATACGTTGATAATTGAATCTACATTTGGAAGATATGATTACATCTTTCCAGATCATAGAGATATAATTCATCAAGCAAATAAGATTATAGCTGATGCTTATGATAAAGGCAATCCTGTTATTCTCATGGGATATCCATTAGGAAAAGCTCAAATATTAACAAATTTTTTTGGTCATTGGGATCCTTTTTTTGCGTATGATAGCATAGAGGTGATTAACACTGTATACAGAAATATGGGAATATCATTGAGACATACTACATCGTTTACAGAAGCAGAAAAAGATAAACAATTAGAGAGCAAGTATCCCTGGGTGATGTTAGCACCCTTAATGAGTGGAAATTCAAGATTCTTAAAATATATGAAAGAAAAATATAATACAATAACTATAGGGTTTAGTGGATGGGCTTGTAGTCCCAGATATAAATACATGATGGGAATAGATTATGCTCTCCCCTTGAGTGACCATTGTGATTTTAATGAATTAATTCAAGTAGTAAAAAAAAGCAATCCCAAAAAAATATTTACAATCCATGGTTTTGAAGTAGAATTTGCAAGGGTCCTTAACAATATGGGATATAATGCTAGTCCTATTTCTAATAAGTCACAAAAGGAAAAAAAAATAAATAAAAAAGAACAAATTTTTCGAACTAATGATATTCAAATATTAGACTATTTTATAAAATAGACCTCTACTAGCATCATACATATATAATATTGAGAAAAATTAGGATGAGTTATTTTTGTTCTTGCTCTCGGAAATATGGGATAACCTTCTTTCCAAATAATTCTATATTTTTAAAATATCCATCTCCCCAGAATCTTATTATAAAATGATTGGTTCCTGCTTTTATAAAGCGTTCCAGCATTTCTATAACTTCATCTGCTTTTCCTACTCCTATTGCAGATCGAGCAACACTATCAGGAATTTTTAACGCTGCTTTTTTCATCTGTTCCATCAGCTCTGGTTTATTCATTGCATATTCTGTAAAATATTTTCTAAAATCGAATTCAGAGTCTTGAGCAAGATTATGAGCTTTTAATAATTCAGGTTTATAAAGACTTACTTTAACTGCATTTCTCATCTTGTTCCATGCCTCTTCACCATCATCGGTAAAATAGACATCTACATCATTTGCAAATTGAAAATGTGAAAGATCTCTACCGGCATTTTTGGCATGTTCTTGAATTACATTAGCATGTGTCTTGAATAACTCTGGAGTGTATCCTATAGGGATCCAACCATCACCATACCTAGCACATAATTCCAAGGTTTTTGGAGCACCAGCAGCTATATAGACTGGAGGACGGGGTTTTCTTATGCTTTTAGCCTGTAAACAGGCATTATCTAATTTATAATATTGTCCATTAAAATCTACCCTATTATCTGGATCAGAATGAAAAAGTTTTTCTATTACTTCAAGTTGTTCCTTTAATTTCGTTACAGGTTTACTAAATTCTATTCCAAAATCTACCACATTTTGTGCTTCACCTGCACCAATGCCTAACATACCTCTTCCATTTGTTAATCTATCCAACGTTATGGTGGAAAGAGCAATTGTTGATGGATGACGTCTTATAGCATCGGTAACACATGTACCTAACTCTACCTTGTTTGTAAGCGCTCCAATTGCGGCAAGCAGTAACCAAGCATCATTCACTACAGCGTTTTTCCATTGCGGAACATTGGTGTGGTCCATTGCCCAAATGGAGTCAAAATCAAGCCTGTCAGCCATTTGGCATGCAGTAATCACCTGATTCTCATCCAAACCTAATCTAGCTACATTCAAGCCCTGTGTAAAACCGAATTTTGTTTTCATTAACATTTTAACCTCCACTCTGTGGTAAATAAGTTAAATGATGTTGACATGTTATTTATCACCATATAATGTAAAAAAAATAAAAGATGTATTTATGCATTTTCTGCAACTATAACAAAAACTCTCTTTTGACTGAAAGTTCTTGAGAAAACTTATATAATTTTTCATTCTATTACAAATTAATGTTACTCCCTTCAGAAATAGAGGCTAAATCCTTAATTCCTGCTATTCGAGCTATTTTGGCAAAAAAATTAACAATTGAATACAAAATGAAGGAGGAATTTGTGGCTAAAGTTCTAGGCGTTACTCAAGCCGCCATTAGCAATTATATCAGAGGAACGAGAGGGGATACCGAACTCATCAATAAGCTTTCATCTCTCTTTGAAGTTATGCGAAAAATCGACGATATTGCTCAAGATCTAGTTGCCAATCGAGTATATACTCCCAGTACTATGTCAAAATTCGTAGAGCTATGTAACTATATGAGATATTCATTTATTATTTGTGATGTCCATCATAAAATTGAGGCCAATATTGATGAACAAGTTTGTGAATTATGTAAAGATAATCTGATTGGGTCTAAGTTTTAGATAATTAAATTGAGTATTGGAATTTATTTATTCGTGGATTAGTTCTATTGTTTTATTTAGAACATCTGACCCCATGATACTGCCGATAGATCCACTTTTGGCATTAGATTCCGTAAATCTTTGAACCTTTTTGTTTATTAGGGTTTTTGATGAGATTAGTAGTGGAACTGGATCATCTGTATGACTTTTTTTTATACATGGCGTAGAATGATCTCCTGAAACAACTATAGTGACATTTGCATTTTTTAGTTCTCTTAAAAGGGTTCCAAAAAACTCACGATCTATTTTTTCAATATTTTGTTTTTTTCCCAAGGCATCACCGTCATGCCCGAATTCATCTGGCCCTTTAATATGAACATATACCATATCATATTTTTGTAATTCTTTAGCAGTAACCTTTGCTTTGGTTACATATTCATTTACATTTCCAGCTTTAATAATTTCCATACCTAGAATTTTTGAGATACCAATCTCTACGGGCATATCTACAACACAACCAACTGTCATGTTGTACTTTTTATTTATAGAAGTATAATGAGGGATTGTATTTCCCGCATCCCTTACTAAAATACAATTCATAGCATTAAGATTTCTTTCCTTTCTTGACTTATTTACAGGATGGATGTTAGAAATGAAATATACTTGATTGCTAAAATCATTTACTATATCAGACGATATTTTAGAAGATATATCGTCAGCTTGTGGAACCGATTTTAACACTTTCATCTCCGATACATTAGTTTTGGCAATGCCCATCCCATCTACTTTATCATAAGCTGGATCAGTATTTGTTATTTGATTAGATAATTTTATTTTTTTGTGTCTAAACCTTATTGTTACTCTGTGGGCGATAGTGGGAATAACCACTACAGAAGCATCAGGATCTTTCAATATAATGGAAGAATTTAGTGTATCACATAGAGACTTAGCTTCTTTATTTTCAATTATCCTACCTGCTCTTCTATCTATTATGTTCTGATTTTTATCTACTGTAGCGAAATTTCCTCTTAATGCAAGATCCCCATCTTTCAAATCTATACTGCAACCAAATGATTCAACAATTCCTCTTCCTACATATGGAACATCTGTGAAATTATAACCTAACATATTAAAAACAGCAATATCAGACTGGGGAGCAATTCCTTTTCCAACAGTGATCACTTCACCCATTAATCCATTCATAGCCAAATAGTCTAAGTTTGGAGTGATAGCTGCTTCTAAGGGAGTAAGATTATCAATTGAGGGGTTAGGAAGATCTCCTATTCCATCTAGAATTACATATATAATTTTTATTGAACTGTTTTTTTTTTCCAAGCTCATCATAAAGGTGCATTTCTGGTAAATTTATTTTTATTTAATTACAAGGACGCTTAAAGAAAAATTTTATACATTAGAATTAATTTTTAGGGCCCCCTTTTTTCCACACCTGGATTTGTCCTCCATACACTTCATTATTATACACAATGGAAGGAATTTGAGCATAAAAGCCTTGTCTTCCTGAGCTAAATGTTTTGTTAACTAGGGGAATTTCGTATTTTTTTCCATCAGGCATTGATAAAATAGCAATGACAATTTTCCTATTCGTATTTTCTTCATTATTCGTTCCCAATTCCCTATATTTTATAAAATAATAGTATAAAACAATTTTTATTCCATAATAATACATGTTCACTTTGATTTCGTAGGAAGGTCTTATAGATGAATAAAGGGTTACTGGAACGTTTAAAACATATTATATACTATGGGTAAAGGATTATTGTGGATCTCATAGAGTGCTACCGAAAAGCAGGGCAAATAGCCTGTTCTGTAAGAGACATAGCAAAAAAAAAAGGGTATGTTGGAAAGACTTTATACGAAATCTGTGAGAAAATAGAAAAAGAGATAAGAGAAAATGGAGGAAATCCTGCATTCCCTGTGAATGTAAGTTTAAATGAAATTGCAGCTCATTATACCGCAGAGCCAAATGATCTACAAATAGTTTCAGAACAGGATGTTCTTAAACTTGATATTGGAGTACATGTTGACGGCTACATAGCAGATACTGCTGTAACTATTAGCTATAATAATGAATTTCACTCTTTAGTAAAAGCATCAGAAAATGCTTTATTGGAAGCATTAAAAGTTGCTAGAAGTAAGGCAAAATCAAATGAGATAGGTAAAGCAATAGAAAACTCTATAATTAAAAGTGGTTATATGCCGATTAAAAATTTAAGCGGCCATTCTCTCGAACGATATACTATTCATGCTGGAAAATCTATTCCAAATATCAATTCATTTGGATCATTCCTTTTAGAATCAGATAAAGCTTACGCGATTGAGCCATTTGTAACTTTGAAAAATGGTATTGGTATAGTACACGAGGGAAATGTTGCTAATATATTTGCAATAATATCAAGAAAGCCTACTAAGAATAAGGAATTGGATAATTTTTTGAACGATATTTGGGGTAGATATAAGTCTCTTCCCTTTGCATTAAGATGGTTACTTGATAAATACGATGAAAAAAATGCAAGAAATTTTTTAGACATCCTTAAAAAGAAAAAGAATATTCATGCATATCCCATACTAGTTGAGGGAAAGAAGATGATGGTTTCTCAATCTGAACATACTATAATCCCTCATGAAACTTTTACGGAAGTTATTACGAGTTGTAATCACAGTTAGAAAGGAGTCATATTGTGTTGAAATCCTCCTAAACTTAAAATTAAACCTTAAAAAATGTATAGTAAGATAAAAGAGGGGTCGTTGTCTAGCTTGGTATGATGCCAGCCTTGGGCGCTGGAGTTCGCCGGTTCAAATCCGGCCGACCCCATTGAATCATCTGTTCGAAGAGCATC
>JBIOXM010000085.1:0-3012 GCA_044869655.1 Nitrososphaeraceae archaeon
TTTTATCTTTTGATGAATTAAAAATAATATTTTGATACAGTCTAGACTCAATAGAATTATTTTTGATAAGTGGATGTACCATGAATCTTTGAATTTCATGTATGCTTTCTTCTTTTTTATTTCTAAAGTCTGACATATGGCAAATGCATTTATTTAAAATAATTTATTATCATAAATAATTTAATTCTTTTTGTTTATTTTATAATAATTTATTATAGGTTAATATAAAATTTATATTAATAGTTTTTTATATAATTATAAAAAATACTACTACTAAAATAATATCTATTTACTCAATGAAACAATTTACTATTAGTAATATATACTAGTAACATAAAAATCAGTATTCATAATCTTTAAAGTATATAATCATATACTTTTTAATCCCTGTTTTCGTCTAACGCTTGTATTAATTTCACTTGTTCCTAAAGATATAATTTCTATTAGTTTTGCATTTTTATTGTTCGGTTTTGTTCTTAGTAAACGTCCAAGTCTTTGAATAAATTCTCTTTTGCTTCCAGTTCCACTAACTATTATACCTAATTCAGCATCAGGTACATCAACTCCTTCATCTAAAACTTTCGAAGTTACTAAAACCCGATATCTGCCATCTCTAAAACCATTTAATGCATCTTCTCTTTCTTGCTTACTAGATTTATGGGTTATAAAAGGAATTAGAAATTTATTGGAAATTAAATAAACTAATTTATTATGTTGTGTAAATATAATAGTTTTCATGTGTGGATTTTCAATAAGAATTTTACGCAATTCTTCAATTTTAGAGTCGCTATTTAATGCAATATCTAAAGCTTTATTCCTTGCCAGTAATGCATTTCGAGCGGATTGATTTTTTCCTGATATCATAATTAATTTTTGAAATCCAATTTGACCATATCTTAGTCCTAGTTCCTTTAAATAAGACAAATATTGATCATAATTTTTATGATATTCTATTTCCTCTTCCGGTAATAACTTCACATATCTTTTTTCTATTATAAAAGATGCAATATGTTTATCCTTGGCTAACTCATTAACAGATGACTGATATACTATTCCTCCAACTAATCTAGGAAAATCTAAATGTAGATTATCTTCACGTTCATATGTAGCAGTCAAACCTAATCTATATGGAGATATAAATTGTTCTGCAATGTTTCTATATCCTGGTGCAGCCAAATGATGTACTTCATCAAAGATTACAAATGCAAATTTGTTTCCTATAAATGATGAGCGAATAAAAGCTGAATCATATGTAGATACAGTGATACCCGTGATGTTCGAGATACCTCCACCAATATTTCCAATTTCTATTTTTTGAAAATATTTTGATAAAAATCTTGCCCATTGCTCCATAAGATCCAAGGTTGGAACTACAATCAGGGTAGGAGAATTAATTATTTCGATTAATTTGATTGCTATTATAGTCTTTCCTGAACCTGTAGGTAATATTATACATCCTTTCTTTCCTGCATTAATCCAATTTTCAATTGCTTTTTTTTGATAGGATCGTAATGATAATTCTATATTTTCAATTTTTAAATTTGGAATAGGAATTAAATCCATAACATTATTCTCATATTGAATACCACTATTTTGTAAATATGTAATAATATCTTGATAATAGAATGCTTGTGCCCGAAATTGATTTGTTCTTGGATCTATCAATGCATAGGGAATTTGATTGATTCCAGAAATAACTATAGAACCTTTATCATAGTAAAGGTTTACTTTAGTATTTATAGACAATTAATATATTATACATTTTTCTCTTAAAAAGAAATCGGATTAGTTATATATCTTGAATGCATATACCATAATTTAATATGTAGGTCTTTTTCTCCAGGCAAAAATCATAAAAATGAATGGAATTAAGAGTATGGCAGTAGCAATAAGAACAGGTTGCATTATTTCATTATCGACTGGAATTCCAACAGCATAAAAATAAGGAAATGGATATAAGCCTGAAACAAAAAACCACATTGCTACAACCATAAGAATGTAGGGACCATTTCTTCGTAAAAACCCTGGTGGTTTTTTATTTGAAATTGCACATTTTTTGCATTTTCTTTCAGATAGAATCAAACATGAAGTACATACTGTCTGATTACAATATGCACAGGTTATTTCACCAAATCTAGATCCACAGATATAACATTGCTGAATCAATAATAGTAGTAATTATAGTCATTATGACATATTTAATATTTATTAGATGTTTTTATTTCCCCCTCTACAAAGAGACTTCTAAAATTACTTAGAGTTCAAAAGCATAATTTATTTAATAATAAAAATAAAAAAAAATAAAAATAATGTTTGATGAAATTCTTTTTCTTTTCTTTTATGGGATAGATCTGCTGTATAATTTTCCTTCTAATGCTAGCTTGTACATTTCTGCAACGTATGGATTCTTTCCTGGTGTTTCAGCTCCAAGTTCAACTAAACGTGCATAGACTCTTACTACATAGGCAAGAGCACCCATGAAAGCTACAACTACACCCATGTTAAACATCCAGTGGTTAGGAACTGAGAAGATTTCTTCCACGAACCAAAAGTGCCACATCTCGTTAATACCTATTGTAAACATTGTGGCTAGGTAACCAATAATGGTTATCTTTAAGCCGGTATTCATAGAGTTATTTGGACCTCTTAGAACTGGAACCCTTCTGTCATACATTGCAACAAATCCCCATCCTAAGGGTAATGCAATGAAGTGACTGTATAACCACCAATGAGCTGGTGTAAATGCAGAATCACGTATAGCTGTTTGATGCAATGATCCATCAACAAAGTTGTCTACTTCTACTGATGCAGCAATAGAACCTAGCATAATTACCATTATGTAGATCTTTTTTAATCTTTGAATTTCGACTTCTTTTGGTATTAATGCGGGCATCTGAGCCATATCTGTCAATCTTCATTCGTTAAAGTAGAATATAAAGGTGCATTTGTGAAAAACATGAGTATAAATATAAATATTATAATAATATACAATTTTGTAAGGAAAAATTATAT
>JBIOXM010000086.1:0-2296 GCA_044869655.1 Nitrososphaeraceae archaeon
GTTATGGAATAACCACAATACTTATGGCAAAAGCTTTTCCCAACTCAGATTTTATAGGATTTGATTTTCATAAGGAATCAATTGAAAAAGCAAATAATCTTGCAAAACAAGAGAATCTAAACAATCTAAAATTTGAGATAGCATCTGCATCGGAATTTCCAGGAACTAATTACGATTTCATAACATTCTTTGACTGCCTTCATGATATGGGAGATCCTCAAGGTGCATTGATACATGTATTAAATGCAATTAATAAAGAAGAAGGAGTTTGTATGATAGTTGAACCAAATGCACAAAATAAACTTGAAGATAATATTAATCCAATATCTAAAACATTTTATGCAGCATCTACATTAATATGTGTACCAAATTCGTTAGCATTTAATGGTCCAGCGCTAGGTGCACAAGCGGGCGAAGAAAAGATCAGAGAGGTGGTAAAGAAAAGTGGCTTTACACATTTTAAAAGAGCTATAGATTCCCCAATAAATATTGTATACGAAATTAAACCTTAATTTATTTATTCTTAGTTCATTTTTTAAAACTTGATTTCAAATAAATTTTTATTGAAATGTAATATAAGAAATTCAAATTCAAATTCAAATTCATATAGAAATATTAAAAGGACCACAAATTAGATCGAATTTGTTTCACATCCCACTGGCACCATTGAACTATGCCTTTTCTCAATTAAGAAAAAAGTTACTTTATTCCATATTCATTTGTCTATCATTCATGTCCGTTTTTGTTTGTAATCCGTATCCTTCCTCTAACAAGGGATGTATTTTTAAATGAACTAATTCCATTAATTCGGCAGGAGATCCTTTATTATCAATGAGATTAGTTAATTTGTCAATATTCTTTTCTAAGTCCGAAATGATACCTCTGGATTGATCTATATAATTACTCGGTGGAATTAGATGATTTTCGAAGAGATCATTAATTTCAATTCCTAGTGCCCTTGCCGTTTCATAATTGGCATAATTAATTATAGGATTATTCTTTGAAAAGAACTTTGAATTATTAGAATTAGAAGAGGAGTGATCTCTAGAACTAGTAAAAGTTGAAAGGCTTTCAGCATCATCTAACAACAACAAATTAGACATATTAGTAAGATCTATATCAGTTACTATTGCATTAGCATATTCCCTTAATATGGTGTCTATAAGATCAGCAACTACTAGGGCATATGTTGTTAAACTAGAAGAGTTGATTACTTCATTGTATCTTTTAATAAAATCGGTGTCATTCACAATGTCATTATTAGTAAAATAAATATCATATAATAAACTTGCAGCATTAGCAGTATGATCCATTGATAAGGTAATATTCAATGGATAATTTTTTTCTGCAAGATCCAATTCTATTTTGGTTCGTTTATCAAGACCTAAAAAATAAGATACATCATTGCTAGTAAAACTATGGGCAAAAACATTAGGTGTTTGATCAAAGATATAAAAAGATATTATAAAAAACGATATAATAAAAATTTTAGTATCTTTAAATTGATTATCTTTTTTCATTTCCATAGTAAAAGTCATTATATAATAAATTGTTATCCAAATCATTGTGTTCAATGACAGAATAATAATGAATGATAAGATAATAATTAAAATATCTATCACAATAGTAGCACTAATAAAAACTGATTTTTTATGTTCTTATTATTCATATCTATGATTAGTATAATCTCTACTTGAGGATTGTTAATTAAACTAACTAACTATAGTTTCAATTATGATAGATAAAACAAAAGTATAATTAACAATATTGCACTTCAGGAATATAAATAAATTAATGTCCTCAGATCCTAAATTTCATAGCAAAGGAAAATGTTTTCCAATAAATAAATTGACAAATGTATTCATCTTTTCTTTGTCAATTTTGATTCTTTTATTTTCTTGCTTTTCGTATTTTGCTCAAGCAGAAGAAATCATAACCCTAGTTCCAGGATCAAGTGATTCCAGTAGATATAGATTTTTCGACATAACTGAATATCCTATTAGCCCAAGAGAAGAAATAAAATGGTATAATGCTGATAATATTCTTCACAATATCAAAGTTATATCGAAGGATGGAAAAATTTTAGTTGCAAAATCAGAAAATATTAAACCTAAAAACTATTTTAATTATAAATTTAAAGATGAAGGAGAATATCTATTTCAGTCATCGAAATATCCATGGATGAAAGGAAAAATCATTGTTACAGATGATATCAAAACTATAAAAAAGAGTTTTAAAAATGATATTGATCTATATATAAGTTGGATACCTTCTACTATTAAATTAGGGGATAAAG
>JBIOXM010000087.1:0-2504 GCA_044869655.1 Nitrososphaeraceae archaeon
TAGAATGTCAATACAATTAAAAGTTCATCCATCATTTTTTAAAGAATTTGCCACAAAGACATGGGTTTCACCATATGAAATAGTTAAAGAATTGATAGAAAATGCTTTTGATGAGGATGCTACACAGATTTTAATTACCATTCTCAATACAGGATCTATAGTAATAGAAGATGATGCGGGCATGGACGCAGAAGGAATTGAAAAATTCTTATTATTGGGATCTCCCCATAAAAAGATAGAAGCCATTTCCCCAAAATTAAAGAGAAGTCGAACAGGAAGATATGGAACAGGACGACTATCTTTCCTCACATCGTTTAAGAGTATGAAAATTAAAACCAAAAAAAATAATTATAACAAATGTCTTATTATCGATGAAAACTCTTTAAATCAATTATTTTCTGGTAATTCTTTATTAAATGAGATAAAAGAAAAACCATTAGGTAGAAATGGAACAGAATTAACTTTAAGTAATGCAAAAATGAATATTGACCCTTTGAAATTATACAAGGAAATACGTAAATTAGCTATTCTTAGACAGCCCATGTTTCAAATATTTATTAAACAATCAGATATTTTCAGTGAATGGGATCGGGATAATGCTGAGATAGTTAAGGCCCAAGATATACAAGGCTATCGAATCCCAGTGAATCTTGATAATGACCAAATTACAGGTGAAATTGTAGTGGCAAGGCGTCCATTAACAGAAGAGGAGAAAGGAATAGGTGTGATGATTGGAAATCATATCGTGGTAAGAACTAATTTTGGATTTGATGCTAAGTTGAATCGAATAACGGGATTATTAAGATGTGATGCTTTGACCTCTCGATTCGCAGACAAATCTGCTTTAATAGAGGATGACGCATTTTATAATTTTAACAAGCACGTCAAACAATTTATTATTGATGAAGTAATCCCAAAATTGACTGAATACGAGGATGTATTAATAACAAAGGAAGAATTCCGAATATATCGTGAAATAGATAAAGTTCTTGGTCAAGCAGTCATTGAAAACTTGGAGTCTGTAGAAGTAGAAGAAGAAGAAGAAGGGTATGAAACAGTGGAAGAAAAAGTAACTATTTCCAATGAAGACAGATTAACTGAAAACTCGTCTCCTCCGAAATTCAAGAATCAAGATAATAAAATTTCGACAGGCGAGAATTATGAAAATTCATCTGTTCAATTTTCTAAAAACAAGGACCAATCTAATTCTAGCATATTAGAACATCAGACTATCCATAGTGAGAATGAACCTCATTATTACAATCCTAATGAAAGGACACAAACTTTTCCTAATTTTCATGCATCAAGTAATTTAGATAAAACGCAGTTAAGAAAAATAAAAACTCTTAAACGAACCTTTGCATTAAAAAAGATTGGATATAAAGTAATACCCTATGAGGACGTAAGTGACTCACGGTACGGATTTACTAATGAAAATGTAGTTTTTGTAAATAAAGCTAACTCAGCATATAAAGCTGAATCAGAAAGAGGTGATGAATTTCTATTGAGACACATTATTAGATTAGTAGCCGAAGCTATAGCTGAAGAGAAACATCCAGAAGGAAAAGATGCTTTAGAATTACAAAATCGTTTAATTGGGGAGGCAATTAAGATTCATAACCTTCATAGTAGAAAAAAATAGAAAATTTATCCACATCAATAGAAAAGACTAAATCTGGCTGGCATTTCATATACCTCAAATGGCATACCAATATTTTCCTGGCGCAACAGCCGTAGGAATCTCTTTTGATAATGGTGTTTTATTAGCATCTGAACAACGTGTTTCTTTTGGAAACTTCCTTGTCAATAAGAATACTAAAAAAACTTTTGTATTAACTGAGAATGTCGGAGCAGCTTGTGCGGGTATGGTTGCCGATATGAATGTACTAGCTCGACAAGTTGCTGCTTTATCAAAAATCCGTAAAATGGAAATAAGACGTAAAGTTCCCACAAATTCAGTAGCCAAATTAATGTCTGTCATTATGTTTGAAAGGCGATATTTTCCTTTGTTGACACAAGTGATAGTCGGAGGATATGACAATAAACCACGTATATATACGCTGGATCCCCTTGGTTCGTTACTCCCAGATGAATATGCAGCAGTAGGAAGTGGGGCCGAAATGGCTTTAGGTATATTGGACGCACAATACAATTCCCAAATGAATGAGGATGATGCTAAAAACCTCGCTATCAAGTCTATAAGAGCAGCTATTCAAAGAGATGCAGCAAGTGGAGATGGAATCGATATTCTTACTATAAGTAATAGAGGAAAGAATGAAGAATCCTTAAAGGTATAATTTGTTAACTTTGATGGCTAACGATTTGTTATCTTTACCATATTCTTTCGATATACAAATCTTAGAGGGAATGATGTGTTAATTTGGATGCAAGAAATATAGGTTTACGAAATATTGAAGTAGCAGATACAAAAATTTCATCTATCGATGGTGAAAATGGTAAATTAATTTATCGAGGCTATGACATTCTTGATTTAGTAAATCATT
>JBIOXM010000088.1:0-6427 GCA_044869655.1 Nitrososphaeraceae archaeon
TGGATGAAGCAAAGCTAGCATTGGAATTTCTGCCTGAAGAATTTGAACTTAAACCATTTCTAATATTTTTATTTCTTACTGTAAACCATTATAATCAATATTGGTATCATGATATCACTAAACGAGACCTCTTTAAATATTTTGAAAGAACTATTCATCCCCTTACTCGTAAGTTCAATTGATTTTTAATTCTGGTTATTAGTATGTATTGGACAGAACTCCACCGGCCAAAAAATTTTGAACACCTTATTGGTAATGAAGAAGTTAGATTCAATGTACTCAAATGGCTGGTAAAATGGTTTCCTGGAGCGAAACCTTTATTTTTAATAGGACCACCCGGAGTGGGAAAAACAACAATTGTTAAAATATTATCTTCACTTTTGAATTATGATTTAATAGAATTAAATGCTAGTGATACAAGAAGCGGTCCGCAATTAGAAAAATTAGTAAGTCCTCTTTATAATAACACTAGTATTTTTGGAAAAAAAATTCTTTTGTTTGTTGATGAGGTAGATGGTATTTATGGAAGGGAAGATATCGGTGGACTCGAAATTCTTATCAATATTGTAAAAGCATCGAATTTTCCAATCATATTTGTGGCGAATGCTAATAATATTAAATTAAAAAATTTATCTAAGCTATGCAAAATTTTCAAATTTCAACATATATCAGCGAACCTCTTATGGATGTTTTTAAATTATGTCTTAAATAAACAAGGCTATTCTCTTACCTGTGATGATAAAAAATGGATAGTGGAAAAAAGTAATGGAGACGTAAGAACTATGCTTAATCACGCCCAAGTTAAATGTACTGGCTACGGAATGTTTGACCGTGAAATATTTAAAGTTGATATTTCTGATGGTCTAAATGAATTTTTCCAGAGTAAAAAAAAGGATGATGCTAGAAAAATTTTGTTATCTTTAGATGGAAAATATCCCGATCCTAGATATGGTTTATCTTCGGAAGAACGAAGAAAAGATATTGTCAATTCGTTATTTACAAGCATTGTATCTTCTAATTTGGAGATAAAAAATTTATCTGTTCTATTAGATAGTCTTTCTCAAATTGATTTACATGTTGCTCGTATAAACAAAAATCGAAATTGGACTTTATTACGATATATAAATAATCTAATAGTTGAACTATTATATGAAAAAATACAAAATAATATTATCTCTTATCATCAGTATGGAATTAGTTGGCCAATAATGGGTCAAGTTTTCTCAAGAGGTGTACCTTTGCGTAGTTTAATCTCCGAGTTATCTTCGTCATTTCACGTTTCCTCTAGTACTTTTGGAATGATTTTTTTTCCATATCTGCTAAAAATTATTCATGATCAGAAAATCGATATTCATGACTTGATTTCCAATCTTATGTTAGATGAAAAATTTGTAGAAATTATTCAGAAAGAAATTCTGAGGTCGAAAAAGATTTGAGCGAGTCTGATTGGATAAAATTATTGGTAAAATTTAAAGGAAAATGTCAAATATGTGAAAACCCCATTTCTACTGGTGAATATGCTTTATGGTCGAAATCATCCAAACAAATCAAACATTTGAATTGTAAAATCAATAACAATAATAATGAAACTCGAAAGGAGCCTGAAAAGAAACCTTTAAAACTACAATTAGAGTGTTTTTTGTGTAAAACTAGTGATAACATTGATCCTTATTTATTAAAGGAACTTTTGTATAATGAAAGTCAAGAAAATTCAGTATTTTTGTGTAAATTATGTTTGGAAAATCCTACATCTTATTTAAGGTATCAGGAAGTAATGCTTGAAAAAGTAAAAAAGATAGCAAAATTAAAATCTATATAAATGCCATATAAACAAAATGTCAAGTGAATATGAACACAATATTGCGAAATTGCTATTCGAAAAAAAACAAAAACTAGATCAATTATTAGAAAATCCACAAGAGAATAAATATGAAATACAATTATTGTCCGATGAAATTGAGACATTAAAAACATTATTCGAAAACTATAATCTTGGTATGGGTGTTTTTCGAAGAGCACAAGGTGGACGTTCTCAGTTACGCGAGTAACAAGTTTAATTTACTATAAAAATAGTTATTATGTAGATTAATAGAATTATCTCTCTATCTTTTAAAATTTTATTATCATGCTTTATTTGTTCTATATATATATATACTAGGTTATCGGGATAAATGCTGAAGCCATGCACGAAGATAAGTTAAAGAAATTATACGAATTGAAAAATTTAGCTGAATCGGGGGGTGGTAAAGAGAGAATTGAGGCGCAACATTCTAAAGGTAAACTAACAGCGAGAGAAAGAATCGAACTTCTTCTTGATGAAGGGAGTTTTATTGAATTGGACAAATATGTAACTCATAGGAGCGATGATCCAGAAACTCCAAAATTCTATGGAGACGGGGTGATAACTGGATTTGGTTCGGTTCATGGTAGAAAAATCTTTGTGTATGCATATGATTTTACAGTTTTAGGTGGATCATTGGGAGAAATGGCATCCAAAAAAATTGTAAAAACTATGGATAGAGCAATTAAAGTAGGTGCACCTCTTATAGGAATTATTGATTCAGGTGGAGCTAGAATTCAGGAAGGAGTAATGAGTTTAGATGGTTACGGTGATATATTTTATAGAAATACCACAGCATCAGGAATAATACCTCAGATAACTGCTAGCATTGGCCCTTGTGCTGGAGGTGCTGTATATTCTCCAGCAATGACGGATTTTGTAATAATGGTAGAAAATATAGGTCAGATGTTTGTTACTGGACCAGAAGTAGTAAAGGAAGTTTTAAGTCAAGAGGTCTCTTTTGAAGAACTAGGAGGTACTTCTACACATGCAACAAAATCAGGGGTAGCTCATATGGTTGCTACGAATGAGTATGAATGCATGGAAAAAATTAAAAAACTAATATCTTTTTTACCTCAAAACAATTTACAAGAACCGCCTATCATCGAGACAAATGACGATCCGAATAGACTGGATACATCATTAATTGATATACTACCTGAAAATCCTTATCAGCCATATGATATTAAATCAATTATAACAAGCATAATAGACGATAAAGAATTTTTTGAAATTCATGAAACTTTTGCAAGCAATATTATTGTCGGTTTTGCAAGAATGGGAGGGAAAACAGTGGGTATTGTATCTAATCAACCTATGTATTTAGCAGGTGCTTTAGATATCGATTCCTCTAATAAAGCAGCAAGATTCATTAGATTTTGCGATTCATTTAATATTCCAATTATTACATTAGTTGATACCCCAGGTTATTTACCAGGAACTGACCAAGAACAGAATGGTATTATTAGACATGGTAGTAAATTATTGTATGCTTATTGCGAGGCTACAGTACCTAAAATTACATGTATCATTGGAAAAGCATATGGTGGAGCATATATTGCGATGGGAAGTAAGAATCTCAAAGCAGATATTAATTTTGCATGGCCTACTGCTGAAATTGCAGTTTTAGGACCAGAAGCAGCAATCACAATAATTCACAGAAGAGATCTGAAGAGTTCTCGAGATGCAAAAACAACAAAAAAGAAATTAGCAGAAGAATATCGGAAAAAATTCGCTAATCCATATATTGCAGCAGAGAAGGGAATCATCGATCAGGTTATTGATCCAATGGAAACGAGAACAATGATAATAGGTGCCCTTAACTCCTTATCGGGAAAAAAAGAAATTGGCCCATGGAAAAAACATGGCAATATTAATTTATAGGTGAACTTGAGTATGTCGAAAATTTCTAGTATCCTAATAGCAAATCGTGGAGAGATAGCCCTCCGTGTAATACGAGCATGCAAAGATTTGGGAATAAAATCCATATCAGTCTATTCAGATGATGATAATAGATCGATACATGTAAAAAGAGCAGATGAAACATATAGACTAGGACCTTCCCAGGCTTCTGAAAGTTATCTCCGTATAGACAAAATAATTGAAATAGCTAAATCCTCTGGGGCTGATGCTATACATCCTGGTTATGGATTTCTCTCAGAGAACGATGTATTTTCAAATGAATGTAAGAAAAATGGCATTATTTTTATTGGACCAACAGCAAAAGCGATGGAGTTAGCAGGTGACAAAATGAAATGTAAAGAAATTATGAAAAAAGCTGAAGTTCCGACCGTACCAGGAAGTGATGGAGTGGTTGATGATACAGAATTAGCTTTAGAAATAGCAAAGGAAGCAGGATTTCCAGTAATGCTAAAATCAGCTTTTGGAGGAGGAGGAAGGGGAATTAGACTAGTAAATAATGAAAAAGAACTTAGGCAAGAGTTTGAACTTGCGTCTAATGAATCCCGTGCAGCATTTGGGAAATCTGCACTATTTATAGAAAAATATCTTACTAATATTAGACACATTGAATTTCAATTGATCAGGGATAGTCAGGGAAATGGTAGACATCTTTTCGAAAGAGAATGTTCTATTCAAAGAAGACATCAAAAACTTATTGAAATGTCCCCTTCGCCCGTTGTAAATAAGGAAAAAAGGGAAAGAATAGGAGAAATTGCTGTTAGGGCATCTACAGCTCTTGACTATTTAAACGCAGGGACAGCAGAATTTTTGGCTGATGCAGAAGGAAATTTTTATTTTATTGAAATTAATGCTAGATTGCAAGTAGAACATCCAATTACGGAGATTGTTACAGGCAAGGATTTGGTGAAGTTACAAATTCACGTGGCTCAGGGTGACGAATTACCTTTTAAACAAGAGGATCTTGAATTAAAAGGCGCTGCAATAGAATGTCGTATCAATTCAGAAGATCCATTTTATGATTTTACTCCTTCAGTAGGATATGTTCCCAATTGTAATATTCCATCCGGTCCTGGAGTAAGAGTCGATACTTATCTTTATCCTGGGTGTAATGTGTCTGGTTATTATGATTCATTAATTGCTAAATTAATAACGTATGGTGCAGATTTTAATGAAGCACGCATACGAATGAAGAATGCTTTAACAGAGTTTACTATTGAAGGAATAAATTCCACTATACCCATCCATAAAACAATTATAGAAGAATCAAATTTTATTAAAGGCAATATCTCTACTGATTATATCGAAAAATATAATATAATAGAAATGATGAAGCATAAAAGAAATCAAGAATACAAAGAGAAAGCATATCCAGCCATTTCCGGCATTCTACTACAATCTGAATATATAAAAAAATCTAATTTAGGTCCACGAATAAGTCAAAGTCAAAAGCCAATGGAAGGAGGATTTGTATAATGGAATTTGAAATAGAAGGTAGTCCTAATAAAATTAATGCTGAATTAGTTTATAATAAAGGATCTGGTGATCTTATATTTGAAATAGATAATCAGAAATACAATTTAAAACTTTTAAAATCTAAATCTAACGAATTTGAATTTATTTTAGAAAATACATATCATTATGTAAAAATACTCCCTTCTACGGAAACAAAATATAAAATTTATATAGATGGAGAAATAGTTGAAATTAAGAAACATTCCAAAATAACAGAAATAATAGAAAAATCGTTAAAATCTAAAGGAGCAGTAAGTCAGGCTAATAATGTAACTAGCCAAATTCCTGGTAGAGTAGTTAAAGTCTCTGTTTCAAATGGTGATAAAATCAAAGAAGGAGATCCCATTGTAGTACTTGAATCTATGAAAATGCAAATTGCTATCAAGTCTCATAAAGATGGTACTATAAAGGATCTCAAAGTAAAAGAAGGATCTACTGTAGCAAGAAATGAAATTGTAGCAGTGATAGATTAATATTTTACTATTACAAAATACTTATTAGATAAAATTATCATCAAGATCTATTAGAAATTTGTTCAATAAATGTGGATCATCTTAAATTCCCAATTATATAACCTATTTTCTCTTATGTAATAAAAACGGTTTTGTTGCAATCTATATTTTTAAGATAGTTTAGATCTCTATAATCCTGGCTGTGCCTCTTTTATAGCCTCATGTAGTCATATAATATAGCTGTACTCCACATCGCGTTTTCATTAAACAATACTAAATAACGTATTAGTAACATATAACATAATTACGTGTATTACTACTAATAAATAATATGACAATTGTAAATTAAGATATGTGGATTATATCCTTGATTTTTTATGTTATTGAAAAAGAATATCAATAATTTACTTTATTCTATATTTTTTGTTTCACTTTCTCTCATTCAAATAAATGATTACAAGTCTCAGCTGTTGAAAATCTTTTAAACCAATACTTACTCAGGAAGCAAAGTGGAAACACGTCTTACTTTTTATTTTTATAATTCATAGGCGAAAATTTTCTAAGTTCTGTAATTCTATGATTTAAACTTCGTATAGTTTTATCTATCTCCTCTTTGGTATTTTGAATTCCTAAAGTAAACCTGATTGAACCTGAAATTTCTTCATGATTCAAACCAATAGCCTTTAAAACATGAGATTCT
>JBIOXM010000089.1:0-2931 GCA_044869655.1 Nitrososphaeraceae archaeon
TCATGTCTACGAAAGGATTTATCCAATCACTTTTAACGATGACAATGAAAATGAGCCTGTTATAAAAGATGAAAATCAAAATATATACCATGATCCAGAAGGTACAATCTTCATAACTGCTGGTACAGGCGGAGCTCACGATATGCAATTATCAGAAAGTAAACCATTTTCAGCAATTGGTATAGATCATGAATTTGGTATATTAAATATTAAAGTAGAAAAAGATATGGAAAAAGGAAATATTTTAACAGGTACTTTTAGAGAAAATGAAAATGATCAGGATGTATCAGATTGGTTCCAAATACTAAAAAACAAAAAAGAATGAGATTTCTATTTATTTTATTTAATTTTTTTAATTTGTTATTGCTTGATAGGAAAGATAGAAATATTTGTAATTTATCTATTTTCACAGTAAATAAAAAAAATATATTTGCTTCTATAAAATAAATATGTAAGTAATTCTCAACTTATCTAAAATATAGCACTTATTAATTAAATAAATAAATTTTATCCATATTAAATCCTAACATTAATAGGTGAATCTTTTACAAGAATGCTATTGATTATAAGTATCGACAAATTTGTGTATTTTATATATTTTATTCCTTCTGCAATCTTATAGGGTCTAATAAATGGACAAACATATTCTTTCAATTTTAATTGTAACTTTATTTGGTATTACAATTTTTATGGTTTCTCACTTTTTTGAAATAAATATTTCATATTTTATTTTATTTTCGTCTCTAGTTCTGGTTTCAATTTATGTAATTCTCTCTTTTGACATTATCCATAGAACATCAATTGCCATTTTTGGCGCCTTAATTTTGATAATTGCAAGTTTATTGGCAGGAAGTATTCAACCTCGGGAAACTCTGAATTTCATGATAGGAGTTATTGATTTCAATACAATAGGATTGCTTTTAGGGATGATGGTAATAGTTGCTGTTTTAGGAGAAACAGGAGTATTTAATTGGGTTGGTGTTAATGCTATACGATTATCTCGTGGTAATTTATGGAAATTAATGATAATTCTATGTGTCTTTACTGCAATTACCTCAATGTTTGTTGATAATGTAACTATTATTTTGCTAATGATTCCAGTCACTTTATCTATATTCCGAGCTATTAAAATTTCACCAATTCCTTTCATTCTAGGTCAAACTCTTTCCTGTAATATAGGGGGAGCTTCTACTTTAATCGGAGATCCTCCAAACATAATCATTGGCTCAGCAGCCAATATTGACTTTAATTCCTTTTCATTCATATGGCACCACCAATCTTTGTTACTTTCCTCTTAGGTATAGTTTTACTGAAAATAATTTTTAGGAAAGAATTAAAAATTATAGTAAATATTTCTGGGAAGTTCAATTCTGTAGATGAAAAATCTTTAATAAAAGATAAATCTTTACTTCAGAGTTGTCTTATAGTTTTAGTTGGTGTAATTTTCTTTTTTGTAATTCATGGAGCAATAGGGATAGAAGTCTCTGTTATTGCTTTAGGAGGAGCAGCTATTCTTTTAGTTATTACTAGAGCTCATGTAGAAAAAACTTTACAAGAAGTTGATTGGGCAACTTTACTTTTTTTTGCAGGTCTTTTTGTAGTCGTTGGAATTTTGGAAGAGACTGGACTTATAGCATTATTAGCTAAAATTTTTATTGGAATAACAGGTGGAGAACCATGGATTACATTTTATGCGGTAATTTGGATATCTGCTATTACTAGTGGATTTATAGAGAATATCCCCTTCACTACAACGATGGTGCCTATCATTGAGATTCTAAATTCAAGTATTACTAGTAATTCTTTTTTTGGAACTTTACATATAAGTCCACTTTGGTGGGCTTTAGCATTGGGAGCAGGTCTTGGTGGAAATGGCACTTGGATTGGCTCAAGTGCAGGAGTAGTAGCTGTAGGTATCTCCCTAAAATATGGACATAAAATAAGCTTTATTCGCTGGCTCAAAATAGGATTTCCATTTATGATATTAACTGTTGCTATTGGTTCAGGTATACTAATGTTAATGACATTATTATCTTTGTAAATGATTCTTCAACATAATATGTTACGAAGAGAGAGAAACGGTTGAACTATGAGTCCCAAGTTATATTAAATCAGTAAAACTTGATTATTATAGTTTAGATGTTAATTTCACATTATAAATATAATAATAATTTAATGGTAAAGTTAAATGATTTAATGGTAAAGTTAAATGTTAAATGATATATAGTTACATATATTCAATTGAGCAGTGATACAAGTTATGACAAAATTAAACATTTAGTAGAGATTGAGGACGATATATTCGCAGCTTTTACTATTAATTCAAGAGGAGAGGCATACGATTTGACTGTTGCTAAAAAACTTGATTTTGAAAAAAGTGTTATTGAAAATTTATTTACTAATTTTAATGTTATAATTAAGCAAGATAATGATAAAATACTAGAGATTCTTAGTAATAGCAATAGTGACATAGTAGGTAAGTTAAAATGGAAAGTTACTGAATATGAAAAAATACGAATATTACAAATTGTTGACAATAATAAAATCGTGGTTGTTCTAATAAAAAGTAATACTACTTTAGATGAGACAATCGATAATATACTTGGTTATTATTATGAAGAAGACGACGATATTCCAAAAAGTTTGTTTTAATATTGTTGTTCCTACCAATGATTAGTATTGGAACAAATTTCCAATATTGGAATTTGAAAATTGAATAATTAATTTTTATAACGTCAACGATTTTTATAATTTAATTAAACATTATGGCAATAGGCACTGAATCTTCAACAATCTTTATTCATGTAATAATTTCTCTTGCATTATTGCTATTTACTGCAAAAATATTTGCAGAACTTTTTCATCGAATTAAACTTCCAATAGTATTAGGAGAACTTTTAGCTGGAATTGTAATAGGCCCTTATGCTTTAG
>JBIOXM010000090.1:0-5846 GCA_044869655.1 Nitrososphaeraceae archaeon
TTTTCTTGTTGATCTTGTGTTTGTTGTTTGAGCTCAGTTATTGTTCCATTTTTCATATTTCCTTGTAAAGTAGCCCATTTTCCATCTGTATTATTGTATTTTATATCAAAACTGCCAGTATCATTAGACAATGGATTTATTGTATTGTTAGTAATGTTATAACCATTTTCTAAGAGTTTTTGGTGTCTATTTAGAAAATTATTATTAGATAATAGTCGCTTTTCGAACTCTTTTTTTATTTGTTCTTGTTGTTGTATTTGTTTTTGCATTTGTTGCTTTAATGAAGAGCTATCTTGAGATAATTGGTTATTTTGAAGAAGTTGTTGTTGATTTTGGGGTGATGGATTTTGTTGATTTTGAAGTAGTTCATTTAGTCTTTGTTCCATCTGTTGTTCTTGTTGAGAAAATAAATCCTGTGGATTTTGAAGTAGTTCATTTAGTCTTTGTTCCATCTGTTGTTCTTGTTGAGAAAATAAATCTTGATGCTGAGATTGGGTATTTGATTGATGAGAAGAGCTTTGTGTTTTATTTTGTTGTTGATTATTTTTTTGAGAATCATCAGATACAAAGTGGATTATTATAGGACCCAGAGAAACAGTTCGGTCTCCATTTTCATTATAATTAAAATTTAGATTCATGATTAAACGTGAAGGAGTATCAGACGTACCTAAATTCAAAGAAATTTTTTGATTTTCTTTGTTTATTTTAAGGGATTTTGATTCTGCATTAGAATTTGCGAATTGAACATTTCCCTGATTGATTTGCTGTGTTGTAGTGTATTGTAAGTTGCCAGAAATCTGCTTTCCATAAGTGTTGTTTATTTCGATTGGAATTATAGCCTCTTCGCCAATCTTAAAATAAAATTCAGTCTGTTCCGTAGAAAAGAAAATATCTTGTGCATAAACAGCGTGGAAGGAAATTAGAACAATAAATAATAATGATAGGAAAACAAATATTTTCATTGTATTATTCTACCTCTACCATATCTCCAATAGATCTGTAAAAAGAAAATACCAAGTGCAAAGACAAAAAACCAATCTTTAATGTTCGTTTCTTCTTTTTCTCGTTTTATATCAGTACTAATATTTTGATAAATCTCATTTAATGTTTTAGAATCAACAGACTTGAAATATTTTCCACCTGTCTGCTCTGCAATATCTTTAAGTGTACCTTCGTCTAATTCTGCATATTGCGGTCTACCAAAAATATCATAACCCAAAACAGTTTTTCCTTCAGAACCAAGACCTATTGTGTAAACTTGAATATTGTTTGATTTTGCAAAAGATACTGCTTCTGCGGGAGAAATTACTCCTGCATTACTTACACCATCGCTGAGTAAAATCACAACTTTTTTCTTATTTTGGATAGAGGTTGCCATATCAATCCCCAAACTTAATCCATCACCAATAGCCGTTTCACCGTTTGTTAGAGCAATGTTAGAGAGTTTGTCTAGAACTTTTTCCTTATCGGGACTCAGGTACGCTGCCGTAGTTGCACCAGTCTCAAATATTACAATTCCTGCATTATCTTTAGGAGGTAATGATTCAACAAGAATTTTTGCAGAATTTTTTGCAGCCTCAAGTCTGTCAGGTTTATAATCTGTAGCTTGCATACTGCCTGAAACGTCAATCACAAGCACTACGTTTACTCCTTCTTTACTTTGTTCAAGAGGGATGTGTGGATTAGCAAATCCTATAATCATCAATCCAATTGTTGCCAAAGATAGAAAGAATAACCATAAATCTCGCCGAGATTTTCCTTTATTGCCTATAGCAGATTTAATAAATTCTAGATTACTGAATTTTATCGCTTCTTTTCTCTTTTTAGATATTATTTTATAATATAGAAAATACAATCCAGGAATAACAAGAAGAGCAATTAAAACAGTCTGAGAATCGAATCCGGCCATAATCATTATCTCCTACTTCTCTTTTTAAAGAATTTTCTTAAAGGAGTCTCATAATTTTCATCAGATAAAATCTTTATAAAGTCTACTTTCAATTTTATTAAATTTAAAATCAATTGTGACTCATTATTTGATACAATCTCGGTATATTTTTTCTGAAATCCGGGATCAGATGTATCAACAAGAATCTGTTCTCCTGTTTCTTCATCTTCAAGCTCGATTAATCCTATTTCCGGAATTTCTTGCTCACGTAGATCAGATATTTTTAATATAATGACATCATGTTTTCTCCTCAATATTTTTAATGGTTTTAAATAATCATTTGAATCAAAAAAATCTGAAAGTATGAATAAAATACAGCGTTTTTTAAGAATTTGTGAGACTTGAACGAGTGTTGTTTTCAAGTTAGTAGTTTTTGATTTTGGTTGGAAAGAAATGACAGAGCTTAGTATTTGCAGAATGTGTTTTTTTCCCTTTCTTGCAGGAATAAATTTTTCAATTTTTTCAGTAAATAAAAAAATACCAATATTATCATTATTTTTCAGTGCTGCAAACATCAAGCTTGCCACAATTTCTAATGCTTTTCTTTTTTTAGGAACTTTATTTCCAAAACTTCCAGAACTGGACATATCTAAAAGAAAATATACTTGCAGATCTCGTTCTTCAACAAATTCTTTAACGTAAGGTTGATTGTATCTAGCAGTAACATTCCAATCTATAGAACGTAGATCATCTCCTGACCTGTATTCTCTAAGTTCTGAAAATTCAATACCTTGTCCTCTAAATGTGGAGTGATAATTTCCAGTGATTAATTCATTCACTAAATATTTTGTAGAAATTTCGAGTTTTTTGATTTGTTTTAGAATTTCTTGTGTTGGCTGCTGCATTGGATCACTTTTAGATTATTAACATAACATCTACGGGACAGGGATTTTCTCTAGAATAGTTTTAATTATTTGATCACTTGTAATGTATTCAGCTTCGGCATCATAGGTAAGAAGAATTCTGTGCCGTAGTACATCATAGACAATATCTTGAATATCTTGTGGAGTTACGTATCCCCTTCCATTCAGAATTGCATTGGATTTTGCACCCACAGTAAGCCAGAGAGAAGCCCGTGGTGATGCACCATACTCTATCTTATTGTCAATATCAAGATCATAATCTGCTGGATGTCTTGTCGCGTCAACAATCTGTGCTACATAGTCACGAATTTTTTGATCAGTATAAATTTTGTGATTAAATTTTTGAATTTCTATTAATTGATCAGCAGAGATTATTTTTTGTATTTTAACATCAATGCCTTCTGTGAATCTATGAATAATTTTTGATTCTTCATCTTTTGTAGGATATGAAATCAACAGTTTAAACATAAATCGATCAATTTGTGCTTCAGGTAGCTTGTATGTTCCTTCAGATTCAATAGGATTTTGGGTAGCCATAACAAAAAATGGTTCCTTAAGTGGAAACGTCTCGCCTTGTATTGTTACTTGTTTTTCTTGCATTGCTTCTAACAATGCTGATTGGACTTTTGGAGGGGCTCTGTTAATTTCATCAGCTAAAACAAAATGAGAAAAGATTGGTCCTTTTACTGTCCTAAATGAGGTAGAATTATGATCATAAATTTTGGTTCCAATGATATCTGCAGGCAATAAATCAGGAGTGAATTGTAATCTGACAAAATTAGAATCAATGCATTCTGATAATGTCTTAATCAATAAAGTTTTGGCAAGACCTGGAACTCCCTCCAATAAAACATGACCCTTTGACAACAATGCCAATAGTAATTTAACAATGATTGAATCTTGGCCTACAATTACTTTGCTTATCTCATTGTGTACATTAGAAAGAAGTTGGCAATATTGTTCAGCTTGCCGGTTTAGCTCTTTTATTTCTGGATTCAACATATCTGTCATCATATTAAGAAAACTCTTATGTCAATTTTCATAAAAATTATATATCATATAAATATTGTTTAACAACGTTCTCTAAAGAATTAAATCATATTAAAATCGAATTCTTATATAAGCAGAAAATAAAATAATTATACAGTAGTAGAAATCGATAACATATATTTTTTAAATCACTTATAAAAAGCAATAATATTAAGTTCTTATTTTCCTCTCATAAAACCTAGCGAAAAAATTTTAATGTATGGATGATGAATGTTCTTTGAGCTCTTGTCTTGAGTTAAATGTTAGACCGCAATTTTCACAGGAAAATGAGGAATTTACCTTTGCACCTGTTTCATCAGATTTTTCTCCACTATAGATATCTCTACTCATACGATTGTATGACCAACAAATATATAATATTGCAATGGGCTCATTAACTGAAAAAATAGATCTATCTTTTTTCCCGTGTTTAGGGTATAATATACATATTCATTGAAATCCTTTTTTTATTATATTTCTTTTTTTAAATGTGTATGATCTCTGTTTGCAAATAAACAAAATTGAGCAAAACTCTTCTTACATCTAAACTATAACATTATTGTAGTTTTTTCTAATTTATTGAATAATTTGTTCATATCTTTAATTTCTTTGTTATCTTATCTATTTCTTTAATTACCAGTTTTGCCCACCATCAAACCTTGTTATGTTTCTGCCCACTCCTATTTTTTTGATATATTTAGTTTTCATTTGAACCTTGGCTTTTGAAAAACCCTAATCTGTTTTTTCAATTGCTTTAATTCAAGTATTATATATAATATTGTAATTTATAGATCAATGTATAAATCGACTATTGCAATAGTTCTTATATCTTTTATTATATTGATAAGTTCTTTGAGTTTTCTGTCAAAAAATTTTATTTTATTTGCAGAAGGTCAACAACAACAACAATCATCTATCATCGGTAGTTCAAAGAATGTAACAGATCCTATCAAATCAAATGGTAAAAATTCTGCAATTACATTAGAAAATAAAACTGTTAACTATTTTGACAATACTAATGGTTATCTTGTTTATCCAACTTCTAAAACTACTATATCATCGTCAGTTGAAAGCAATATCTCTACAAATAATAATAATAACAATACTTTTCCAGCAGTGGTAATGATACATGAATGGTGGGGACTTAACGATAATATAAAAAATATGGCTGAAAATTTAGCAAAAGAAGGATATGTTGTATTAGCAGTAGATTTGTATAATGGTCAAGTGGCTAATACTACAGAATTAGCTCAAAGTTTAGTTAGTAAAGTAAGAGAAAATCCTTCCCAATCCATAAACAATCTTCAACATGCTGTAAGATACCTAGCATCTTTAGAAAATGTTAATTCCACTAAAATTGCTTCTCTGGGTTGGTGTTTTGGTGGCGGACAATCTCTTCAACTAGCATTAAACACAGAACCAGAATATCCTTTAGCTGCAACAATACTATATTATGGTAATTTGGTATCTGATAAAGAAACAATTTCAAAGATAAAGTGGCCAGTATTAGGAATTTTTGGAGACCAAGATAAATCTATTTCAGTACAATCTGTAAAACAATTTGAAGATGCATTAAATGCGAATGGAATAACAAATGAAATTTATATCTATGCGGGAGTAGGACACGCATTTGCAAACCCTTCTGGAGATAATTATGCTCCACAAGAAACTCAAGATGCTTGGCAAAAAACAGTTTCTTTTCTGAAAAAATATTTGAGGTAATATCGAATAGGAGGTCAATATTATCTGTACATCTTATCTTGCAGCATCTTGAGACAGAAATAGTGGTCGAAAAAGAGAGTGCAGATATTTTATAATAGAAATGATCCCGACTGACACATTCACAGGCGTAATCATATTGAAATATGAAACATACATGAGTAAAATTACTCCAAATTGATGATATAAGATATATTAGAATAATCTTATTAATTAATTTGGAACTTGATCTAACAACAAAAGATTTTCAAAGTATTAACAAATTATAATAGTTAAATACACATCTC
>JBIOXM010000091.1:0-13505 GCA_044869655.1 Nitrososphaeraceae archaeon
GAGGGAAAAAAAATTAAATCGTAATATAGATTCAATAAAGGTAGAAAGTGGATTAGGAGCTTCTGGAATACCTCATATAGGAAGTATGGGAGACGCAGTGAGGGCTTATGGTATCAGCTTAGCTTTAAACAATTCCGGATATCATTCTGAATTAATTGCTTATTCTGATGATATGGATGGATTAAGAAAGATACCTGCTGGATTTCCTTCATGGCTCAAAGATCATATTGGTAAACCTGTTTCACATATTCAAGACCCATTTGGTGATTGTCATAATTCATACGGTTCTCACATGAGTAGTTTACTTCTTGATGGATTGGATCGTGTAAACATTAAATACATATTTAAGAGTGCTACCGAGGTGTATAAAAGTGGTATACTGATTGATGCAATTGATCAAATTCTTACAAAAAGTGAATATTTGGGACAAAAAATTTCCGAGTTTGTGGGCCAAAATAAGTTCTTAAATACGTTGCCTTATTTTCCTATTTGTAGAAACTGTGGAAAACTTTATGTAGCTCATGCATATAAATATTTGTCTAAAAATAAAAAAGTATTATATGAATGTACTGGAATTAATATAGGAAAGAAAGAAATTATAGGATGTGGCTATAAGGGAGAAGCAAATATTGGAAAGGATGAAGGAAAACTTGCTTGGAAAGTTGAATTTGCTGCACGCTGGAAAATATTCGATATTAGATTTGAAGCATACGGTAAAGATATTATGGATTCTGTCAAAATAAATGATTGGGTCTGTGAAGAGATATTAAACTTCCCTCATCCTTTTCATATAAAATATGAAATGTTTTTAGACAAAGGAGGCAAAAAAATAAGTAAATCTGCTGGGAATGTTCTAACACCCCAAAAGTGGATGAAATATGGTACACCACAATCCCTCCTGTTACTATTGTTCAAAAGAATAACTGGAACAAGGCATGTAGGGTTAGAAGATATACCTTCATTAATGGATGAATATGATCTTTATGAAGATTTGTATTTTGGGAAATTAAAAGAAACAAATCAATCAAAATTGATTAAATTACGCGGGATTTATGAGTATATTAATCATCTTAATCCACCGAAAACTAATTCTAATCATATACCATATCGATTACTTGTCCAACAAACATCTCTTTTTGAAGGAAAAGATCAAATTGATAAAGTATTTGAAAGACTTCAAAAATACAAACTGATTAGTGAAAAATCAAATGATATAATAGAAAAAATCGAACTTGCTTTTAATTGGTCGAATGATATTTTAGCAAATGAAGACAGTCATTATATATCACTAGATAAAGAACAAAAGAAAGCATTAAGAGACTTAGTAATAGCTCTAAAATCATTTTTAAAAAAAGAAGAAGCTAGTACCATAGCAAATGATATCCAAACATTAATTTATGAAACTTCAAAAAAAAATGGAATAGAACCTAAAACTTTCTTTCGCTTACTTTACCAAATACTCATTAATTCTGATCGAGGACCTAAACTTGGCAATTATTTGGTTGATTTAGGAATTGGTCGAACGTGTGAGATAATTGAAAAATATCTTTGAGAAGTGTATGTGTTTAATTTTTAACCAAACTACGGTAATTTTAAATATTAAAACAAAATAAGTAGCAAAAAGTGATTGTAGATTTTATTACCATCCATTACAAATCTAATTATATTATCAATTCTTTAAATTTAGAATTATCTAAAATATATCTATTAAACTTAATATTATATATTAGGTAAAAACAATAACGAACATTAATAACGGTTAGTAAAAGAGAAATTAGTAACATTGGGAGAAATTATATTTCTTATTTTCAACTTTCCCAATCACATTTCCATTACCTTTTGAATCTACCTCTCCAATTTGGCTAACTTTCATCTTGTATTTTTCTATTATACTAATTGTCTTATCAACATTGGCCTTTGGAAGTATTATACATAAACCGATTCCCATATTAAAAGTCTTATACATCTCTTTTAGACCTATTCTACCATCTTTTTGAATTTGCTTAAAAATGCCTTGAGGAGGAGATAAATTAAAAAGGTTGTATCTTATCCTATTATTTAATCGTTTTAATTTTGTAAAGGAGCCTCCTGTTATGTGTGCTATACCATGTATCGTAATTTTCCTTTCCTTGAGCAGTTTCATTATTGGTTGTACATAAATTCTCGTTGGAGTGAGTAATTCTTCTCCAACTGTTTTTGTTATAAATTCAGGAATTTCGTTGAGGGAATACTTTGATAATACCTTTCGGGCTAATGTATAGCCATTAGAATGCAAACCACTACTTTCCACACCTAATATAATATCCCCAATTTTGATCTTGTTCCCTAGAACAAGATTATTATTTTTCGTCATTCCAAGTGCAGTGCCAGAAAGATCAAAGATTTCGTTTGTTTCACCTGCTAATAATTCAGGAACTATAGAGGTTTCACCTCCTACAATCGCTATTCTTGCTGCTTTTGCACCAGTCATCAAACCTTTCATCACTTCTTTTACCAATTCATCATTAACTTTTTTTAAACCTATATAGTCTACAAAAGCAAATGGTTGTGCTCCTGTACAGATAATATCATTCACGTTCATGGCTATACAATCGATTCCTATAGTATCAAAGCATTTCATCTGTTGGGCAACAAGAACTTTCGTTCCAACACCATCTGTATGTAAGGCCAGAACATTATTACCTATAGTTATTAATCCAGAATAATGACCAAACCCGCCAGTAATTTTGCCAATTTTTTGAAATGAATAAGATTCACTAATCATTTTTCCAATCATTCTTTGTATAGAACGAATTTTTGGAATATTTACTCCTGCTTTCTTATAAGTATGAATAGGTGAATTAGACAATTTATCATTAGTTCAGCCAATTTATAGCTAATAAAACTTTTTTGAAAAAACATATCTTAACTTTTTTAATCACTAACAACTTTAAGATTTATAACTAATAAAAGATCGATTTAATAGTAATATTTAATTAAGTATAATTGAAATTATTGAGCATTTTAGATATTGCGAATTGTATTATTAAATTTATCAGAATGGAAGTATCAAGAGCTCAAGCTCACGGAGTAGTATTGGGATTAAGTGGAGGAATTGACTCGTCGGTTGCAGCATCTTTAGCTACCAAAGCATTGGGTAATCAGAGAGTCATTGGATTAATTTTACCAGATAAAAAAATATCAGAACAGAAGGATATAGACGATGCAATTGACTTATCTAAACTATTGGATATACAATATCACATAATAGATATTACAAAAATTAAGCAAAAGTATATAGATTTATTGCCAGTAGAAAAAATACCTTTAGGGAATCTTACCGCTAGGATTCGCATGACCTTACTTTACTATTATGCAAATTTCTATAACAAATTAGTTCTTGGCACCTCGGATAAAAGTGAAATGGTGATTGGATATTTTACTAAATTTGGAGACGGTGCGTCTGATCTTCTCCCATTAGCTGACATATACAAAACCCAAGTAAGAGAATTGGGTAATTATCTAAATGTTCCCCAAACTATATTATTAAAAAAAAGTACGCCTTCTTTATGGCTAAATCAAACTGCAGAAAATGAAATTGGAATGGAATATGAGAAAATTGATGAAATTTTGAAGTTTATAGAGGAAAATAACTCCGCTATTATCAAAAAAGATTTAGGAAAAAACAGATTTAGTAAAAAAGATGTCGAATTCATACAAAATCTGATATCTAAAAATCTCCATAAAAGAAAATTGCCTAAAATTTGTTATATATCCGTAAAATAATTCTAGTGTTTTTCTCAATTTTCTTTTTATGTCTACTATATTATTAATGTAGATTGTTTAGACCTAGCAGATCACTTTTAAGTAGGACAAATATTCTTCATCATTATGGTCTCAGGAAGAGACATTAGGTTAAACAGAATTACAAAAAAAGGGAAAATGGTTTGTATTCCTATGGACCATGGAATAACAAATGGGCCAATACAGGGCCTAGAAAATCCTCATGATATGATTTATCAATGTGAAAATTCTGGATTAACAGCTGTAATTGTTAATAAAGGGATTCTAAAGTCATTACCTAAGACGACTAGTGTAGGATTAATAACACACTTGTCTGCGAGTACTTCCTTAAGTCCTTATCCAAATAAAAAAGTGCTTATTGGAAATGTGGCAGATGCTATTAGATTAGGTTCAGATGCAGTTTCTGTTCATATTAATATTGGAGCAACAGAAGAACCCGAAATGTTAGAGATACTGGGAATGGTTTCTGATGAGTGTGATGAATGGAATATACCCTTATTAGCTATGATGTATCCAAGAGGGGAAAACATAAAAAATCCATATGACCCTGAAATTGTAGCCCATGTTACACGAATTGGTGCAGAGGCTGGAGCAGATATAGTAAAATCGGTTTACACTGGAGATTTAGATTCTTTCAGATCAGTGGTAAAAAGGTGTCCCGTTCCAATTGTAATTGCAGGTGGACCAAAATCTAAAACTGATGCTGACATTTTAGAAATGTGTTCAAACGCTATTGAAGCTGGTGCTCAAGGTGTTACTTTTGGAAGAAATATTTTCCAACATGATAATCCTTCTTCTCTCGTAAAAGCATTATATGAAATTATTATAGATAGAAAAAATTATAGTGAGGTAATAAAAAACTTTGGACAAAGAAAAAGAAAAAAATAAAGAATTATTTATCGCTCCTCTTATGACTGTTCCTAATTTGGAATTATTTTTAAATAATTTAGATGAAAATGATACGCTATTTATAGATCCTACTAAACTAAAAAAAAGGAAAAATTTTAAAATAATTTATGAATCAGAACTTGCTGATATTATTATTTGCAAATCTATGGAGGACTTAATCAAAAATAAGACAAAAGATAAAGCCTTGGCCTATTATAAGAAAGTATTCTCCAATAAAGATATTGACGATATAGAGAGTGCAATCAATACTGGTGCCAATTATATTATCGTAGATGCTGATGATTGGAAGATTATTCCACTTGAGAATATAATTGCTAATTTACAAAATACAAGAACAAAAATATTTACCACTGCTAAAAATTCTGACGAGGTAAGAACCATGTTTGCTGTATTAGAATTGGGCGTAGATGGGGTAATTCTCTCAACTGGAAACGTTAAAGACATCGAAAAATCTAAACAATATCTGAAACCTAAAAAATTTGAAATAAAAGTATGTGAAATTGTAGATTTTAGAGATGTAGGAATAGGAGAAAGAGTATGTGTAGATACTGTTTCCATGCTTGAAACGGGAGAAGGAATGTTAGTTGGAAGTACATCTAATTTTCTATTTCTGTTACATAATGAATCAGGAGGTTCCTCTTTTACTTCCCCGCGTCCGTTTAGAGTTAATGCAGGAGCAGTATATTGTTATACTCTTCTTTCTAGTGGAAAGACTATTTATCTTTCCGAAGTAGAATCTGGAACAGAGATATTTATTGTCAATAAAGAAGGTAATTCTAGAGTTGTATCTGTGGGGAGATCTAAAATCGAAACGAGACCCATGAGGTTAATTAAAGCAATTGGAGACAACATTCAAGGGACTGTTATAGTCCAAAACGCAGAAACAATTCAATTAATCCGGGAGAATGGTGACTTATTACCAGTTACTTCTATCAAACGAGGAGATAAAATCTTAGCATTTTTTAAACCTAGTAGTGGCAGACATTTTGGAATCGAAGTTGACGAATATATTATTGAAAAATAAACAATACTTTTGATTTAATTACTATAATTTTTATCTCGAAATTATATCTGTTTCATAGTAATAACTTTATGAATTGTTATTGTATAAATTTTATTTATTACTTAGTCGATTATTTTAAAGCATCCTAAATATTGATTAAAAATTTATTTTCCATTATGCAACTAAAGCATATTGTTATTGATAAAATTTTATCAGGTGATTGTAAAGAAATAATCTCTAAAATCCCTAAAGGTTCCATTCAGTTAACGATCACTTCTCCTCCCTATAGAAATGCAATTGATTATAATGCACATATTTCTAAAAACGGATCCTATTATCGAGGAAAAGTTAACACAAATACAAAAGAGTACCTTGAGGAAATGATTGATATTTTTAATAAGAGAATTTACAATGCAACCAAAGAAGGTGGTTACTGTTGTATAGTTATAGCTAATGAAGTTGTAAATGGCACGCTCTTACCACTTCCTCATATGGTTTTATCACAATTAGTTGAACCATTTGGAAATTGGAATCTTCATGAAGAGATAGTTTGGCACAAAGTTACGGGAGGAACCAATAGATATGGTTCATTTGTGATCAATCCCTACCCAAAATATTATAGAGCTAATATTATGCATGAACTGATTTTAGTTCTTAGAAAAGGGAACGTTAGCAGTGGGAGAACGGAAAGAACAGAAACGTTACCTGCTACTCATGAAGAATGGACAAAGGAAATTGCAAATTCGGTCTGGCATATCGCTCCAATTCCTCCTGGTTATATAGAACATCCGTGTCCATTTCCTGAAGAAATTCCATACCGACTGATGAAACTATATTCATATGAGGGAGATATCATTTTAGACCCTTTTAATGGTAGTGGACAAACAACGAAAGTTGCTTTCCATTTACAGCGCCGATTTATAGGCGTAGATATCATTAATGAATATGTTAAGTTAGCTCGCTCTCGACTAAGTGAACCAATACATATTAGAGCAGAAGCGTTAATAGCAAATTGGAAAAAAATTCCTTCTCATCATAATTTATAATTTTATTAAGATTTAATTGCTTTTATTTATTTTATTAGTGAGATAAGTTCAAGTTAATAAAGTATTTAATATTAACGTGTACAAATAATTAAAATTTAAAAAATTTATATCCATTTAATTAATTGTATTAGTGAATAATTTACATTGGCAGGAAGAATTTGTGTTTCAATTGGCGCAACCACAATTAAAGAATTATCTTCTTCAATAAATAAAGCATTAGAGTTAAGTGATTTTTTAGAAATTCGATTTGATTTTTTAGATGGGTCTGATATTGCTTCTACAATTAAGATTGTGGAATCCATCAAATCAAGATCTGTATTTACATTGAGGCCGCCAGAACAACAAGGTAAATTTAAAGGAAACAAATTTGAAAGACTTAAACTTCTAAAAATGTTGTATGATACAAATCCCCTGTTGTTAGATGTAGAATATGATACCATTAATACAGACCATTCATTAAATCATTATCTGAAAGACAAGTCGAATGTCCTAATTTCATGGCATAATTTTTTTAATACACCTTCTGACTCATATTTAGAAAAAAAGATTTACGACATGAAAAAATTTAGTAATAATATAAAATTAGTTACAATGGCAACTAATGTTAATGATTCTTTCAGATTATTAAATTTATATGAGAAATTTAAAGATATTAATTTAATTACATTTGCGATGGGTAATTGTGGTATCCTATCTCGAATTTTATGTACATTTTATGGATCTCCTTTTACTTATAGCTCTCTTGAAAAGACTATCGCACCAGGACAGTTATCAGTAATAGAAATGAGAAGAATATATGATAGAATTAACAAATATTTTCTAGATAATGTCATCACCAATTAAGACATATTGTATAATAGGTGATCCTGTACAGCATTCACTGTCTCCCTTAATCCAAAATGCTGCTTTTTCTGCCCTTGGAATCAAAAGTACTTATATTTCTTTTCGTGTACCTTCTCATGATCTTAAAACATCAATAGAATCATTAAAATCAATTGGCATTGCTGGGTTCAATGTTACTATTCCACATAAAATGTCAATCCTTCAATATCTTGATAAATTAGATCCTACTGCTTCTAAATCAAATGCTGTAAACACGGTTAAAAATGACACGGGAAAATTGATTGGTTATAATACTGATATTTATGGTTTTATTCAGCCTTTGTACACAAGAAATATAGATTTCAAAGGAAAAAAAGTTTTGATAATTGGTGCTGGAGGAGCAGCTTATGCAATAGTCACATCTCTTTCATATGAAAAAGGAATAGAGAAGATCAGTTTGGTGAATCGTTCCTCTGATAAAGCCTCAAAGCTCGTAGAACATGCATTAAAATTAGGATTAAATTTACATAAAGAAGATTTTGAAAATCTTTCTAAAATTGCTTCACAATCAGACTTGATCATCAATTCTACTTCAATTGGGTTGAACAATGAAAGCAGTCCTATAGAACGCAATTATATAAATCCTAATAGTCTTGTCTATGATATAGTATACAAACCCATAGTCACTGATTTACTTAGAAAAGCTAAGGAAGTTAATGCAAGAGTTGTATATGGATATGAAATGCTTATTGCACAAGGGGCACAAGCATTCAAGATTTGGACTGGTTGCGATGCTCCTATCAATGCTATGAAAAATGCCTTATTTGGAATATTCGGAGAACCTACATGACTACTATTTATACGAAGGCAACAGTTCATGGTGCTATTTCAATAGTTAATGCTATTGCTACTGGTAAAGGTTCGGCTCTTGGAATTTCACTACAGGCACATGCAGAAATCCGTATGCGCCAAGGAGAAGGAAAGATCTTTCATAATAATAGGAATAGCGATTTGTTTAAATATATCATAAATAACAGCATTCCAAAAAAAATACTTCAATGTAATGATATTTTTTTAACTATATCTTCCGATATACCCATTGGATTTGGATTGAAAAGTTCGAGTGCAGTCTCTTCAGCTGTCTCATTAGCATGTTATGGACTATTAGAAGGAAACATTGATGATTTTCAAGTTTTGGATACCGCAGTTAACGCCTCACGAAAAGCTAAAGTAACAATAACAGGAGCTTATGATGATACTACGGCATGTTATTTTGGAGGATTTGTAATAACAGATAATTATTCTAATAAATTAATACGGCGAGAAAATGGACCTCCCGATTTATTATCTCTTATCATTCTTCCTACTAATTCAAAGCGAAAGAATCCTTTAAAATTAAAAGTTTTACCCGAATTTTTCGAACAAGCTATTCAATCAGCAGAACATTCGGATTTTTGGAAGGCTATGACTCTTAATGGACTCTTAGTGTCTTCTCTGATGGGATATGATTATAGTCCCATTTTGTTTGCCATTGAAAATGGAGCGTTATCAGCTTCAATTTCTGGAAATGGCCCATCAATCGCAGTTATTATTGAGAAAAAAAATCTAATTACAATTAAAAGTATGTTAGAAAAATATGGAAAAATATTAGTTTGTGAAATTAATAATACCAAAGCGAGAATAGAAAAAAAAATTGGCTAACCTAGAAATTTATAAATCTGTTCTGGAAGGTAATATAAAATGTCCACCAAGTAAAAGTTATACTCACAGAGCAATTGCTATTGCTTCTCTGGCAGAAGGAAGATCTACAATTAGTAATCCACTTATTAGTAGAGATACCATGGCAACTATTTCAGGTTGCAAAATTCTTGGCGTAAAAATTGAAAAATCTAATGAAAGTGTTAATTGTATCTATATACTAGGAAAAAATGAATTTGAAACTCCAAAGGATATAATTAATGCGGAAAATTCTGGGACAACTATTAGAATTTTAACTTCAATGGCCGGTCTGGTAAAAAAAGGGTATACTATTCTCACTGGAGATGAAAGCCTAAAGACAAGGCCAATGAAACCTCTCCTTTCGGCTCTCAATCAATTAGGTGTACATGCATTCTCTTCAAATGAAAAAAATACTCCTCCTTTAATAGTAAAAGGTGGAGGAATTAAGGGTGGTTTGGTATCGATAGAAGGAAGTATTTCAAGCCAATTCATATCTTCTCTTTTAATTTCCTGTATTTATGGTCTTAAAGATATTGAAATAAGGGTTACAGGAAACCAGGTATCTATACCATATATAATTTCAACTATAGAAACAATGAAAAAATTTGGTGTATCCATAAAACACGATAAAGAATATTTGAATTACAATATCACTCATAATAACTATCGTCCTACTGATTTTACTATTCCTGGAGATTTTTCTTCAGCATCACTTATTATAGCAGCAGGTGTTTTATGTGGAAGAAAAATATCAATAGAAGGAATGAATTTTCATTATCCACAAGGAGATATGGAAATTATTGATATTGTTAGAAAAATGGGTGGAGATATTACCGTAAATAAGGAAAAAGGAGAAGTGATTGTCTATGGATCAAATAGCCTTGATGGAATAGAATGCAATCTTATAAATTGTCCCGATCTCTTACCAGCGGTATCTATTATTTCTTTAAAATCAAGAAAGCCAGTTCGGATTTTTGGAATTTCACATGCTAGATTCAAAGAAACTGATAGAATTTCAATTATTACTAAAGAATTACGAAAAATGGGAGTGAATATAAGTGAAAAAGAAGATGGATTGTTACTTAATCCAGTAAGATGTTTAAAAAATGTAGAATTTGACTCTCATAATGATCATAGACTTTTTATGGCATTTACAATAGCATCTATGTTGACTAATAAATCAATAGTGAGAGGAGCCCAATCTATAGATGTATCTTATCCTTCATTCATAGAGGAAATTAAAAGACTTGGTGCTAATGTAAATTTAACGAAATAAATTGATGACAATGAAATTAGAAAAACATTCTCATAATTCTTTAAAAGTCACCATTATATAGGACTACTATATCTTTGGGTATAATGTTATGGGTGGAAACAGTATAGGCGAAAGATTCATAGTAACTTGTTTTGGAGAAAGCCATGGTAGATGTATAGGATCTATTATAGATGGTTGCCCAGCAGGTCTTCCATTGAAAGAGGCTGACATACAACCACAGTTAGATTTAAGAAAACCTGGACAATCCACTATTACAACCCAAAGAAAAGAAGAGGACAAAGTGGAAATTCTTTCAGGTATATTTAATGGTTATACAACTAATGCTCCTATATGTATGATAATTTGGAATCAAGATTCAGATTCAAGACCATATGAAAAGATAAAAACAATTCCAAGACCCGGTCACTCTGATTACCCTGCTATGATAAAATATGGTGGATATGCAGATTATAGAGGGAGTGGTAGATTTTCTGGGAGATTAACAGCAAGTTTTGTAATGGCAGGAGCCATAAGTAAAAAATTATTGAAATATGTTCTAGGAATCGAAACAATTGCTTATACCACTCAAATAGGAGAAATATCTATTGGAAATATTTCTTTTGAGAATGCAAAAGAAGCCCGTTATACGAATGAAGTGAGATGTCCTGATTTATCTACTGCAGAAATGATGAAAGATTCCATTATGCATGCAAGAAAGTCAGGAAATTCGTTAGGAGGTATAGTAGAATGTATTAGTATTGGATTACCAGTGGGATTAGGAGAACCTATTTTTTCATCATTAGAATCAGATTTATGTAAAGCATTATTTAGTATTCCTGCCGTTAAAGCAGTAGAATTTGGTTCTGGTTTTGAAGGAACAAAAAAGACAGGTTATGAAAATAATGATTTATTTATAAAAAAAGAAGAAAAAGTGGTAACATTAACCAATAATTCTGGGGGCATTTTAGGTGGTTTATCTAACGGTATGCCTCTCAAGATCAGGATAGGATTTAAACCTGCAGCCTCAATTGCAAAAACTCAAAAAACTTTAGATTTATCTTCAAATTCTTTGGTAGATCTTCAAGTTCCTGGCAGACATGATCCTTGTGTTGTTCCCCGGGCGCCTCCTATTGTTGAAGGAATTGTATCCATAGTTTTATCTGATCATGCAATTAAAGCTGGATTTATTCCAATGGTTCTAAAAGGTTATTGAAATGGTTGAACCAAATAACTTAGATTATTTAAGAGAGGAAATGCGAAATATTACGAACCAAATAATTAAATTGGTTCATAATAGAATGGAAGTAGCAAAAAAAATAGGCAATATTAAACAACAATTAAGAATTGAAATAGAAGATGAAAAAGTAGAACTTGATATAAAAAAAACCGTCCTCAAACTAACTAAAGAGATAGGAATGGATGTTGAATTTTCCGGCAGACTTTTGAATCTTCTTCTTTCTGAATCGGTAAAATTACAAAATGTTCAAAATACTAGTAACAAAAGTTCTACTCATATTGCTATTTTTATGAAGGCTAAAGAGCTTGAAAAAACTGGAAAGAAAATAATTCATATGGAAGTTGGTGAACCTGATTATCCTCCTCCTTTAAAAGTTAAGAAAGAATTAGCAGAAATATATGACAAGAAAAGATACCATTATACTGAAATATCGGGACTACCCCAACTTCGCCAGGCGATATCAAAAAAATTTTCGAATATTGTTCCAGAACAAGTTTTGGTTACGCCAGGAGGTAGGTTTGCTGTTTTTTGCGCAATTAGCTCGCTCATGAAATCGGGAGATGAGTTAATTAATATCGAACCCTCATGGCCCGCTTATAAAGAATGTGCAGATTTTATTGGTGCTAAAACGAGAGTATTAAAAACCACTTTGGAAGATAAATGGGAGCCTAATTTAAAGATGTTGGTAAACCTAATAAATATTAATACGAAAATGATTATAATAAACTATCCTAACAATCCCACAGGAAAAATACTTGATTCTCACTTACTGGAAAAAATAGTTTCTATAGCAAGAGAATATAATTTATTTATTTTAAGTGATGAAGTTTATTCAGACTATTCATTTGGTACATTTAAGAGTATTCTAGACTATCAATATGATAAAAGCATTATGGTTTCGTCTTTTTCAAAGACTTATGGAATGACAGGATTCAGAGTAGGTTATGGAATAGGAAATAACAATATAATATCAAAAATGCGCAAAGTGCAGGCTACCTGTATTACATCAGTAGCAGAACCAATGCAATATTCAGCTTTAGGAGCAATAGGTGATGATATTCAAGGCAATATTGATTCTATTCAATCACGAATAAATCTAATTTGCAAAAGATTACAACAAATGAAAACAAAATTCATCGTTCCAAATGGTGCAATGTATATCTTTCCAAAAATTTTAATTGAAAACTACTCGGATGATATTTCTTTAGTATACGATCTATTGCAAAATGGGGTAGCAATAGCTCCAGGAAGTGGATTTGGAAATGCTTATAAAAAATTTATTAGAATTTCTGCATGTCAATCTCCAAAGTTGCTAAATGAGGGTTTGGACATTCTAGAAAAATATCTTAAATAAGGTAACCAAACTAATATGAAAGAAATCGCTATTATTGGGGGAGGCGGTCGAATGGGCTCGTGGATCACAAAGTATTTGGTCAATACTAAAAATTATAGTATAAAAGTATATGATAAAAATATATGTTCAATTGAGAGACAACTTCACGTAAAAATTGAAACTGAATTTAATGCATGCGTTCAAAATTCTGATATAGTCATTTTATGTATTCCATTGAGAATTATACCACAAATGATAGATGAATGTTCCCAAAAGATGAAACCAAATTCGGTTTTAATAGATATATCTTCTCTTAAAAGTAATTCTTTTAAATCTCTTTCTAAAATTCAAAATTCCATTTCGCCAATTTGTATACATCCTATGTTTGGTCCAGGAGC
>JBIOXM010000092.1:0-2197 GCA_044869655.1 Nitrososphaeraceae archaeon
TGATTTCGCAAGTACTGCCCATATAGCTAAAATCTTAAATTCTCCAATAATTTTAGTTATAGATGCAAGTAAAGCTGCAAGATCTTTAGCTGCTATTGCTTATGGGTTTTTGAATTTTGAGAAAGGACTACACATAAAAGGAATTATCCTTAATAAAATATCCAGTTCTAAACATTTTAATTTTATTAAAGATGCTTTCGCCAAAAAAATAAAAATTCCAATTGTAGGCGTGATATATAAGAATTCGAATTTTGTTTTTTCAGAAAGGCATTTAGGCCTAATTCCAAGAGAGGAATTAGATAATAAAAAAAGAAATGAGATAATAAATTCAGCTAAGATTATATCAGAATCTTTAGATGTGGAAAAAGTTATGAGCATAATTGGACAGACACCAAATGAAAAAATTACCAAGAAAAAAATTGAGAAGAGGACTGAGTATCATATCCAAACAATTAAAATTGCCGTTGCGTTAGATGCATCTTTTAATTTTTATTACCAACAGAATCTTGATACCTTACAAAAAATGGGAGCTCAACTTATTTTCTTTAGTCCTTTAAATGACTACAGATTACCTGAAGAAATAGATGGTATTATAATAGGAGGGGGGTTCCCAGAAATATTAGCTCACGATCTAAGTAAGAATATTTCTATGCTCAGATCTATTAAAAAAATAGCTGAAAATGAAATTCCACTCTATGCAGAATGTGGTGGTTTGATGTACCTTTCTAAATCGATAAAAGAAGGAATTCCTAAATATGATGAAAACAATAAAATACCGAAATCAAAGGTAAAAGTTTTTAATAAAACTTACAAAATGATAGGATTAATAGATGCTATAACAAAAATGACAGAAAAATTAACGTTAAATTATACCCAGGGCAAAGTACTGAATAAATCAATTTTTGGAGATATAAATAGCATTAAAGGCCATGAATTTCATTTTTCTGAAATGGAAAATATTTCGATAGATTCTAAATTTTCATATTCTCTAAACAAAGGAAAAGGAATAATTGATCAAAAAGACGGTATTGTAGTGTATAATACTCTTGCTTCATATACTCATCTTCATTTTTGCAATACCAAATTGCCACAACAATTTATTTTAAACTGTAAAAAGTTTTCAAGGAAATAAAAATCATCATGGGACCAATATTTATTTAGTGATAAATTTAAATTTATTCACTCTCTATAATAACAAAATAGTTAATGAAAGCTTTAAAATTATTATCGAATAACACAATATCATTGGTTGAGATAGATGAGCCAGTTATTAAAGATAAAGAAATTTTACTTAATTTAGGTTCTTGTGGAATTTGTGGATCTGATATCCGAAATGTTTTTGCTAATTCATGCAAACCGACTTCTAAATTAGGACATGAAATAACTGGAACAATAGTTAAAGTTGGAAAAAATTTTGATGGCAAAAACTATGAAGGAAAGAGAGTTTTTGTTAATCATCATGCGCCTTGTAATGCTTGTCATTATTGTATACATGGCAATGAAACAATGTGTGATAAATTTATAGATAATATTTTTCCTTGCGGAATCTCAGAAAAAATTATTCTTTCAGAGTGGATCGTAAATAATCAGAGTATTTTTGAGCTTCCAGATTCAATGAGCTTTGAGGAAGGATCTATGATAGAACCTCTTGCTTGTTGCATTCGAGGATGGAAGAAAATATCATTTGTAAAAGGTGATGTAGTATTAATATTTGGTATAGGACCGATAGGTATTCTTCATGCTATGTTGGCTAAAATTTATGGGGCTTCAACCATTTATTGTCTAGACATAAACAAAAATAAAGTTAACTTTTGTAAAAGAATGAATCTTGGAATATGCGTAGACGGAAGGACATCAGAGATTGATAGTTACATTAATGTGGATGATAAACTTCGTCCAGATTTGATCATTATTGCCACATATGATATGAGTGTATTACCTAAATCGATTGACATCATAAGAAAAGGAGGAACTATCTTAATTTTTGGAGAACCGCCAAAAGAAATTAATGTAAATGTAGATATCAGTAAGATTTACTCAAAAGAAGTTAGACTTTTAACAACCTATGCCGCCACTAATGAGGAAATACATGAAGCATTACATATGATGACAAAAATGGAAATTGATGTTAAGAAAATTATAACACATAGATATAGTATATTGGAATCACAGGATGCCTTCAAAAAGTTAAATGATA
>JBIOXM010000093.1:0-5973 GCA_044869655.1 Nitrososphaeraceae archaeon
AATAATATTAATTTTTATAATTTTAACTGCTAGTCTAACTACAGCAGTTGCTATTTCTTTTTTTGGTGGAGTATCAGTTATTGCACAGAAGAATAATAATAATGCCTTCTTAAAGGAAGACAAAAAAATAACACCAAGAGAAACAGTAGTTACTGGTGGGCATGGTACTGGATACAATACAATCAGAACTACAGGTGATGTTTTGGATTCAATCAATGCAGATGAAAGAACTGATCGGACTATAGATCCGATGAAATATCTAAGAGAGTTCAATTATGGCAAAGTATCGACAACGGACAATGGAACAACTTTACGGGAGTTTAGTATAGTAGTTCAAGACAAGAATCTTGAGGTATCACCAGGTGTATTTATGGATGCATGGACTTTTAATGGAACAATTCCAGGTCCAACAATTAGAGCAACAGAAGGTGATTTAATTAAAATCAAGTTTCTAAATAATGGATCAAAACCTCATACTATGCATTTCCATGGCATTCACCAATCCCAAATGGATGGAGTATTTGAAATTATTGCTCCCGGTGGAAGCTTCACTTATGAATTTACAGCTGAACCATTTGGCCTGTTTCTTTACCACTGTCATATGCAACCTTTAGAAGAGCACATATCAAAGGGTCTGTATGGTGTTTATATTGTTGATCCAAAAACACCAAGACCACCGGCAGATGAAATGGTTATGGTAATGAATGGATATGATAATGACTTTGATATGGAAAATAACTTTTACACAGTAAATGGAATTCCAAATTATTACATGCATCATCCTATCCAAATTGAAAAGAACAAATTGATTCGAGTATACTTGGTTAATATATTAGAATTTGATCAAATAAACAATTTTCATTTACATGCAAATCTATTTCATCTTTATAGAACTGGAACCAGCCTTGTACCTGATGAGTATACAGATATAGTGACATTTAGTCAGGGAGAAAGAGGCATACTAGAATTCTCTTACAAGTATCCCGGTCCATATATGTTCCACGCTCACAAGACAGAATTTGCAGAAAAAGGGTGGACTGGTTTATTCCTGGTTAAAGATGACCAATCTGAGTCAGATGTGACTGCATTTACTAAAGGTGAAAATGCTGTATATCCACCAGAGATAAGTAATAATACTTTTACTGGGCAAACTAAAACAAAAGATTCTCAATCTACAGGTGTTAGTTATGAAGAAGAACCTTTACAAGGAGGCAGTTAATAAAAATGGAATCTGATGAGAGTAGAGTCGATAGAAATAATAGCAAGACGAGCAGAAAAAAAATGTTCGTTATCGCATTAATTCCCTTTATAGTACTGTCTGGAATGCTTGTATTTCTTCTGGGCCCGGGTATGTCGATACTAAATGCAGGAATACCTTTGCCTGAAATCACAATCGAAAAGATAGAATTCCAAAATGATAAAATTGTAGCGTTTATTCGTAATACTGGTCCGGAAGGAGTAGAAATTGCGCAAGCCGACATTAATGATCGAATGATTCCAGCTGCAATAGAACCAAGCAAAACATTGTCAAGACTATCCGAAGCAAAGGTTATAGTACCTTTTTCTTGGATTGCTGGAGTGCCCTATGAAGTTGGGATAACTAGTTCAGATGGTACACGGTTTAGCAAGAGTGTTGCGGCAGCTGCATTAGCACCAACTCCTAATGTTGAACAAGCATCATATTTTGCACTTATTGGTATATATGTAGGAGTTATACCCTTATTGATAGGTCTTCTCTGGTTTCCATTTATAAAAAGACTTGGAATGAACAAGTACAAATTCTTCCTTAGTCTTACTGCAGGATTACTTGTCTTCTTGGGAATAGATGCATTAGTAGAAAGCAATGGAATTGTAGCAGAAAATATTGCAGGAGCTTTTAATGGTCAGGTATTGATTGTCATGATCACAATCATTACATTCTTGGTATTGCTATATGTATCTGAAAAACTTGTTGAACGAGCCAAAATGAAATTCGATGATAATACACCTAGATCTAAACTGGTAACATATTCCTCTTCTTTTCCTCCTTCGTCTTCTAATACAAAGATTCCTCCTCAAAAACAAGAGCAGCAGCAACAACAGCAACAGCAGCAACAACAACAATTAGCAAAACCTTTCGCTATAGCAATGATGATTGCAATAGGAATTGGATTACATAACTTTGGAGAAGGTTTGGCAATAGGTGCTGCTGTTTTATTAGGAGAAGTAGCCCTCAGTACTTTTCTAATAGTGGGATTTACATTACACAATACTACTGAAGGATTGGCAATAGTAGCACCAATGGCCAAAAGCGGTGGCAAAGTCACAATACGAAAACTGATAACAATGGGTTTGATAGCTGGTATGCCAACAATATTAGGAGCATGGATTGGTGGTTTTCTCTATTCCCCTATCTCTGCAATAATATTCTTGTCAATAGGAGCTGGTGCAATATTTCAAGTAGTATTTTCAATCATTTCTTGGATGTCATCATCATCAAATACTAGCGAACCCAAAAAGGCTATGTTAAGTACACCCATGATTACAGGATTTATTGTAGGAATGGTAATAATGTATGTAACATCATTGCTTATACCTTCTTAACTAATTGTTAGTAACTAAAATATACACAAGGATGATAAATAAAATTGCACAGAAAGTTGAAAGTTGATTCTGATACAGCTATCAATCGTCTTAAATCGATTCGTGATGCTCATACAGAAAAAAAGGAAAATGAAGCTCGTACAGATAGAATGGAAGATTACCTTGAAGTCATTTACGAATTGGTACAACAGAAAGGTTATGCTACAACCATAGATATTTCTCAATACCTGAATGTAAGTTCTCCAAGTGTAACTAAGATGGTAAAACGATTAGATGAAACTGGATATCTCAAATATGAAAAATATAGAGGAATTTGTCTAACCCAAGAGGGGATTGATGTGGCCATGAATATTCATCAGAGACATAGCCTATTGGCTGAATTTTTAAAAATAATCGGAGTAGAAGAAGATATCGCAAATAAAGATGCTGAGGGTATAGAACACCACTTGCATCCACAAACTTTGAAAAAGTTAGAAGAATTTGTAAAGATTGTAAAAAAGAATTATGAATTATGAATTATAAATATTTCATCCTCTTTTAGTATTATTAGTTATTTATTTATTTATACTAAAACCAAATTTTTACATTTATTACTTCTTATGTATATATTATGTAGTTACTAATAATCACAGAAATTTTATTAATACAGTAATGCGCATACATTTCCAGGATTAGTCTTGAGGGACTTGCGCATTTGTTGCCTTTTTGGTTCTTGTTATGCACATCTCTATTATTCGCATTCCTATCTATTTTTGCTAGTGCACATACAGTTAATATAGAGAACGAAAGTTATGGATTGGTGTCAATAAGTGCACATGCTTACCAATCCATACCCAATATCTTATTTATGGGAGCCTTTATGTAAAATATAATACGTCAATTATAAATTTAAGATTTTCGTGTGTTATATCTCTAAAATAATTCTATAACATATAAAAATCTATAATTCTTATATTTTTTATTATGTAGATATGTTATTTCATCTACTAGCTACTTATTGAAGATATTTATTAAAGATGTAAACATAATTGGTGTTAATTGGTCATATAACACTCATGTTTTAGTCCATTTAAAATATATTTAAACCAAAAGAACTAAAAATTTGACTTCATGAGCCGGAGAAAGATAAGGCATATTAGGAATGGATTCGTTTTTGTAGTGCAGTTCTCGATCATAGCATTAGCTTTTATCTGTTATTCTCAGAAACATATTTTCATATTTGTGATATTTTTTTTATATTGGTTAAATACATACAAATGCCTTCTTCTTAATTTTAATTTTAATGTTTTAAGATAATCCACCCTAATTCTTTTACAAAAGAAATAAAATTAGCAATTGATAAGTTAAAATACTAAATTTAATTAATTTCTATAAGATTCTTATTAAATCGTCTTATTGGATGTTGTAAATCTATTGTAGATGGCAAAAAGGCCTGGTTTAGCAAAAAAATATGGTTATCTATGGATCACATTAATTTTCTTTTCTGGTTCGATAATAGCACACTGGTATTATGGTTTCGTATCAGGAAATACTGTTGTAGAGAATTTAAGGGATACTTTTGAGAATTGGCAATCTGAATTTTTACAGTTAATTTGGCAAGTTGGAGGACTAACATATTTATGGTACTTGGGCAGTCCTCAATCAAAAGAAGAAGAAGAGAGAAACCAAGAAATGTTACAATGGATTGTTAAAAAGTTAGATTCACAAAAAGCAGAGGAATTTCTAAAGGAAATTGAAGAAAAATATCCAAAAAAATAATTATTTAATTATGGAGAGTTTAATTTAATTATCTTGAATTCAACAAGTTAATAGCATATCTGTTATATTACCATCGATAGTGGATGGATTTTCTATGGAGTAGGATTCTACACTACCTTTTATTTGAATTCCATTTCACTAAAAGATTTAATCTTACAATTTATTATTTATTAATAGATAATATATTTGCATAAAAATGAAGACCTCGAAGAAAAGAAAGTGTTAGGGTCAGGTGGTTACGCTTTTGTCAATCTAACAGAAGATGAAGAATTAAAATTCAATATAGGAGTACCACATTTATTTTTAGGAAATATAGGTAGAATAGGCAAAAAAAGATTTTCAAGGTATTATTGTAATAAATGTGAAAAAGAATATCTAGGAGCTCCTCTACTAACTTATGAGAATCCAAATGAAGAGATTACGGAAGATGTTATTTTATTAGAAAAAGGAGAATACAAATGTATGATATGTAACAGCATAATAGCACAATATCGCAAATTTAATACATAGATATAATGAGTTAATTTCTAGAGCTTAAAGTATATCATTTATATGTTCATCATAGAAAATTAAAATCAGCAAAATAGACTTTAGAGAAAATAATAACTCTTATGAAAAATAAGCAAATACAATAATAGTTTTTAAAAAATAAATACAAATAATTATGATACTAAAGTTAGGTATTATTACAATGTAGATAAATAGATAACTTCTTAGCGTAGTAACTGCTAACAGGATACAAGATTTATGATAACAAAAATGTCAACTTTTATTGCTATTATTGTATCAGTAGCAATATCGAGTTCGATGATTAGTTTCTCAATATTAAATGTGAATGCTCAAACAGAAAACACCACTTTTGAATATTCTATAGCTATCTCAAGGGATGCAACTAGTGGCTTAATTGTTACAGATAGTGCAAGTTATGTTAATGGTTTTGATACTACCTACACTATTAAAGGAACTAAATTTGATTATGATAAAGCAAGAGATTTAGTCGTATCAGCGATAGTTGATGACTTTACTAACTCTTCTACTAGTGGTTATATAAAGGTGGAAGAAGATAATTCTCCAACTTCACATGCAACTGGACTTGCAAACCCCTTTGCAAGTCAGGAACAAATTAATGAAAAGATAAACTCAGTCCTTAATAGTGCTATAGATGGCATATTTTCAGCTTCGGGGATCACTTTTGCTATTGGTCCTGAGACACATGTTATAAAATGCACCTTTGGTCACACTCTCAATAGCTTTGAATGCTCCGAAGTTGGAGGATTTAGGCTTTAACACAACATTGCTCAAATAAACTAACTTATTAATATAATTTTAATTTTTCAAGCCTCTCTATATCAATATTTTTTTTTGGCCCTATGCTTCAAAGGCTAGATTACACTTATTACCTTATTACTATACTGGTTGGTGAATCGAGAAAACTATGGACCCGTGGAGAATAGATCATTTAGTAGGCGCCTATTACATTTTATTTAGATTTAGACTTGATTTTTGATGAATAGGATTGATTTTTGCTTTAGTCCAACTTTAAATAATATTCAATCTATTATAAATTCAATATGACTCTTTCAATAAATTGTAAAGATGCTGGTGACCCCGTATGCACTCATACTATGTATG
>JBIOXM010000094.1:0-3723 GCA_044869655.1 Nitrososphaeraceae archaeon
TTTTACAAATTGTATTATTTCCTCTTTATTTTGTGTCTCAATACAAAGAGGTATAGCATTTATCCCACCTAATAGTTTAAAAAGGACTGATTTACCTTCCATTACTGGAAGAGCTGCATAAGGACCGATATTTCCAAGACCTAGTACTCTTGTTCCATCACATATAATCGCCACATTATTCCATTTAGAAGTAAAATCATATGCTAAGTCTTTATTCTCTCCAATCTCGGAGGCAACATATGCAACACCCGGAGTATAAATTAAATTAATAAGACTATTTTCTTTTGCAAAAATATTCTCTATAGGGACACGATTTTGAATTTCTATTTTACCTTTTAACATTCGATGTAAATTAATAGAATCATCTTTTATATTCAAGTAATAAGATTAAATAGACAATCTTATAATAGTTCTTCTAAAACAAACTAAAAAAGGAATAATTACATAAATACTATAGTTAAATATTTACTATTTTCAATTAGGAATTATCTATCCTAAGACTAATTATATTGTTATTGTTATATAATCAATCATATAATGGCGATATTTCAGAGATATTCCAAAAATCCTATACTAACTCCCAATAAAAATAACTGGTGGGAATCAAAGGCAGTATTTAATTGTTCAGTATCATATGATGGCAAATCTGTTCATATGCTATATAGAGCAATTGGTGAATACGATCATTATATTTCCAGAATAGGATATGCCAGTAGCAGTGACGGTTTTCAATTTGATAGACGCCCTAACATTGCAATTCGTCCCACAGAAGACTATGAAAAATATGGCATGGAAGACCCTCGAATAACGCAAATTGATGATAAAATCTTTGTTACTTATGTTGTTCTCTCAGAGTACGTAAAACATCATCCAAAAATCTTTTCTGCTCTAGCAGTAACAAAAAATTATGATGAATTTGATAAATTAGGTATTATTACTAAAAATTTTGAAAATAACAAAGACGTAATTTTCTTTCCAGATAAATTTAAGATAATGGACTATGATTTTTCTGATAATAGTTCTTTTCTCATATTACACCGACCTACTAGTTTGAGTAACCCTGATTATCAGATAAGTCGTCCTAGTATATGGTTAAGTATAAGCAATACGGAATCATCATTAAGTAATTCTGTATTATTATTAAAGCCGGAACAAGATTGGGAGAATCTCAAAGTAGGCGCAGGTCCTTCACCTATTAAAACAAAAGAAGGATGGTTATTAATTTATCATGGTGTAAGTGCAGACAAAGTTTATCGAGCTGGGGCAGCACTTTTAGATTTGGATGACCCAAGGAAAGTTATTGCTAGAACTAAACAACCAATCTTAGAACCAGAGGAAGGTTATGAAAAAATAGGAGATGTTAATAATGTTGTTTTTCCTACTGGTACAGTACTAATTGATAAAAAAATTTTCTTATATTATGGAGCAGCAGATAGAGTCTGTTGTGTAGCAAGCGCTAGTTTGGATGAACTAATTGAACAAATTTTAAAAGATTCAATCACTGCCTAGCTCAATACACAATGTTTTCTGATTTTAAACCATAATAATGTATCATATACATCCTTGAAACATTAATTCTTTTATCCATAGACAAATAATGGATAAATTTAGAAATATATTGGTTAAAATCAGATAGATGGATCAGGCTAAATCAGGCAGGAGGAGTATTAGGCGAAACATCTCTCGATGATGCAACATCTTTGGATTCATTCTTTTCTTCTGTTGAATAATCGATGGATTCCGATTCTATTCCTTTTTGTTTCAGAAAACAATCATCACAAATCCAATTCCCATTAACAGATTTGCCCAATTTAATCACATTATCATTTTCAACTTTAATAGAAACTAAGTCTGTTACGGTAGCTCCACAAACTTGACATATATGAGTATTATGATTGTCCATATAATTAAGTGATCAAACAACTTTTTAAGGATTAATGATAAAATATATAATGTGTATTATTTATAATTTTTTTTTGATATTATCGATAATATTAAGATTTGGGTTTATATATTGTGAAATTTAAGCTATCCTTAATGAAAACATTTTATCCTAAAATTTTTATTATCCAAATAAAATCATGGAATTATTATTAAACTTATTATTATTTTTTTTAATTCTAAAAGAAGATGACAATAATTGTTATACTGTTAATAAATTAAACTGAGTTTACCTATTTAATTATGTTACTAATATTTTCTTTTCCAATTAGTAGAATTATTATATATTGATAGGTCATTCGTTCTAAAGTTATAAATCAAAATAACCTTTGTTCTGTATGAGAATCGAAAAAATGTATATTTTTATATTTTACTCTCAAATTAAAGCCATGGTTTTGTTTATAGTTAAAATCATGTGTATTTGATGAAACTTTGATTATACAATTATTTTCTAATTTAATTTCATAAATTACCTCATCTCCAAGCAATTCAGTAAATAATAAATTTCCTTTCAAAGAGAAGGTGTCATATTCATTATTATAGTTTATATCATTAATCATAATATCTTTAGGTCTTATTCCTAAAACAATTTCAGAATTCATATTCTTTAGTAATGGTAAATTTATCTTTGGAATTTTAATATTAATCGTAGACGAATAAAGATTAAAATCTTCAGCTGTTTCAGTTATTCGGAATTTTAAAAAATTCATTGGTGGACTTCCAATAAAATTTGCCACAAAAAGGTTCGCAGGTTGAAAATATATCACATGAGGTGAACCTATTTGTTGAATCACTCCTTTGTTCATCACAATAATTTGATCGGCCATACTCATAGCTTCAATTTGGTCGTGAGTGATATAGATGGTTGTAATTCCTATTTTCTTTTGTAATTTCTTAATCTCTGTTCTCATTTGCATACGTAATTTGGCATCCAAATTACTCAGTGGTTCATCCATCAGAAATAATTTAGGATTCCTAACAAGTGCTCTTGCTAAAGCAACTCTTTGCATTTGACCACCACTCAATTCCTTGGGTTTTCGTTTAAGAAACTGAGTAAGCTCCAACAAATTAGCGGTCTTCTCTACCTTATTTTTTATTTCATGTTTTGATAACTTTCTCATTTTTAGAGGAAATGCTATATTATCGTACACGCTCATATGTGGATATAATGCATAATTTTGAAAAACCATTGCCACATCACGATCTTTGGGGGGAAGTTTATTTATCAAAATATCATCAATGTAAATTTGTCCTTCTGTAGGATCGATAAGCCCAGCTATAGATTTTATTATAGTAGTTTTCCCACATCCCGATGGTCCCAAAAGTACTAAAAATATTCCTGAATCAATTTCTACCGAAAATTTCGTTATTGCGTTCACACTACCATAACTTTTACTAAGATTTTTTATTGATATTTTAGACAGAAAACACTCACTAAGTCTACTAAAAAGGTAATATTTAATATTAATTTGTAACAAGACAAATTACTAAATTTTGCCAGACAAAAGGAAATGTATTATTCTCAAATAGAATCGATTTCAGTATGAAACAGATCGCCTTTACAATACCATATATATCAGTAAATAATTAATAATAGAACCAATTGTAACTTTTGTGATAATTCTGAAATGGCCCAGTTAAAAGTTTTAATTACGATTTCTTTCGCATTTTTATCTTTATTTTTTATTTCGCAAATGAATATTATGCCAATTATTGCTCAAGAGGAAATTACTCTTACTGCAATCCTTGCTGAACCTAAGGAGAGATGGGATATGCTCTTGG
>JBIOXM010000095.1:0-5148 GCA_044869655.1 Nitrososphaeraceae archaeon
ATTTACCAGGGATCATAAAAGGCGCCGCTTCGGGAAAAGGAATGGGTAAAAAAGTTCTCTCTGTTGCTAGAAATGCAGATTTAGTATTAATTGTTGTTGATGTATTCCAACCAAAACATTTTTCTATTTTAGTAAAAGAATTATCTGAAATAGGAATAAAAGTAAACAAAAAACCACCCAATGTTCATATACACAAAACTGAAAAAGGAGGAATTTCAGTGAGCATAGACCAAGATTCTCAAATTTCTGAATCAATGGTCAGAGAAATGAGTAGAATTTATGGAATACATAATGGTAGAATTACAATAAGAGATCCTCACTTAACTCCAGATGATCTGATCGACGCGCTATCGGGAAATAGAGTATATCCTCATTGTATAATCGTTTTAAATAAAATAGATCTGATAGATACAACTACATTAAATGGTATGATACCTTTCCTCGGCGAAGATGTTGAACCAGTATCTGCAAATTCTAATCTGAATATCGAAATGCTTAAGGAATCGATCTTTAACAAATTGGAATTCATGAGAATTTACATGAGACCGAAAGGTAAAGAAACTGATTATGCAGAGCCTTTAATTGTAAGAAAAGGAACCAAAGTAAGAGATATTTGTTCTAAATTACATAGAAATATGCTCCGTGACTTTAGATTCGCACTAGTTTCTGGAAAAAGTGCAAAATTTGAAGGACAAAAAGTAGGACTAGACCATGAATTGTTAGATCAAGATGTCTTAACCATAATAAAGAAAATAAATGCTATCTAAATATCGCTAGACAGGATCTTTCCCATCGAGTTTATCTTGATCTGGATTTTTCTTTTTCATATTCGTATAAATTAGAATACCAATTATACCTACTATTATTATATAATTTACAGGTGGATTAAGATATTTCAAAATTAATCCAACCTTGGGCACGGTGTATGCTACTGTACCAATATAGTCTTTTTCCCGAATGGGGAAATCTGTTCCTGGTATTATACCATCGTTTGCATCTCCCTTTGTTACTATGACTTTTTCTCCAAACCTATCACTTATCTCTATGATTCTATGAACTATAACTCTGTCACCGCCTTGAGGTCTATTAAAAACAATAATATCTCCAACCTTTAAGCTGTTAAACGTATTTCCATCTTTTACTATTAAAATATCACCTACATTCAGAACAGGAATCATGCTTCCACTGGAGACTACATAAAAAGGATTATCGACATTGAATACGACTTTGACAGCGAACCATATCAAAACTACTCCAATAACTATTATTGCAATATCTTTTATAATGCTATATTTTTTGTCCTTCTTTTCAAGCAATTCTAATTAAATTTCAATTTATTTGTTACATAAACTTTTAGATTAAATGTTATATATGGCAGCTCAGTCAAATGCCTTTATTACATGTAGTTTCAATATTAACTCTGATTCTTCATAGCTGCCTAAGTAATGATTCTGTATCTTATTAATTAATATGATAGTCTATTGCTTTTTTTGCAACTAAATCCGCAATTGTATTTTTTTCTCTTGGAATATATTTGTAAGAAATTTCGGTAAATTTTTTTTCTAAATTATTAATTTCTCTGAAAAGAATCTTCAATTCTTTTTTTCTTATTCTTACCTTGAATTTTCTTTGTTGGACTATTGTCATACTATCTGTATGGATCTTAATTTTTGTATCAATTCCTAATGAAAATTGTAATGCCCTTTTCAAGGCTAGATATTCAGATAATAGATTTGAATGAAATCCTATAAATTCACCATAATTCAATAATAAGAAATTATTTCGGAATATGACTATTCCAATACCAGAAGGTCCCGGATTGCCTTTAGATGATCCATCAATATGGACAGAAAGCAAGTTAAATATAACTTAAAAAGACTATTTATAAATTTTTTATTTCTCCTTTAACTATTTTACTAATTTTTATTGAATTATATACAATACAAGCGTATTTCCTCGAAGAATTTAATTTCGCAACAAATTTGATGCGAATTTTGAATAAGGTTTGTAATGAGCGATAAATAACAGAAAAGTGAAATATCATTCGAAACTTGAATGAGTATGAATGATGTGTGATGCATAAGATATAATAAATATTTACTACCTAATTTAATATTAATTGAGATAAAAGATAACTGAAAACTCAATGTTCAGAGGAAATTGTGTAGTGATTTTAAGGTTAGGCCATTATTAGATTATAAAGACTCTAGAATGTAGAAAGACTCTAATATTGAATTTCTAAGAAAGTATTTTACAATGCCCAAACGCCGGTTCAAGCCGACAAAACCTGCAAAAAAAATAGGGAAAAAACAGTTACTATTACCACCAGTTATGATAGGTGTTGCAACTTTTGCAGGCATAATAATAATGCAATTATCACCTCCTCCACAAGTCTTGGGCATTTGCTTGAAGGCGCATAATATTGAAACTTTTAGTATATATCCAGTAGTGCAGATTTTTGAAGATGGTAAGCAAAAATTTCTTCCTAAAGATGTGGGGAAGGAAATAAAAGATGGAAAAGAATGCATTCATATCATACATACAGATGAAATAGGCGACAAAATACATATTGAGTATATTCGACCTATTAGGCTTACAATAGAAGATTTTATGCATCTTTATTCTACTGATAATAAAACAATAAATGTAATAAATAACGAAACAGGATCATTAAATAAAGAAATTGTTACATTAGATAATTACCATATCCAATATTCGTATTTCTCCGAAAATAATGAGTTTACAAAGATCTCTAATTCGACATTGATGCCACCTTTTACTAAGGATATGGTGGTAAAAATTGAGTTAATATCGAAAATCCGGAATAAGAATGGCTTATGATCCACATCAAATATAAATAGAGACGTTCAAGTCAGAGTTTGATTCTTTTTGGCACAAAAAAAAGCCGTTGTTATAAAGGGAGATGGTACAGGTCCCGAGCTGGTAAAATGTATGATCGATGTTTTGGAATCATGTAACAGTACTATAGAACTTATACCTGTGGAAGCTGGCTCTGAATTTTGGGAAAAAAATAAAACAAATTCTTATATCACTGAGGAAGTTTGGAAATTGTTAGGCGAAAGCGATGCATGTTTTAAAGGACCTACTACTACCGTTCCTGATCCCCATGCACCTAGGAGTGTAGCGGTAAGCATCAGACAGAAATTTGAACTTTATGCTAACATTAGACCAATTAAAACATATAAAACCTCACAGGTGAATCTAAATTTCGTTTGTGTAAGAGAAGCAACCGAAGGTTTGTATGCTGGAATAGAATTTAAAACGAGTGATGATTCCGCTGTGGCCATTAGAAAAATAACTAGGAAAGGATGTGAGCGTGTAGCTAAAAAAGCATTTGAATTATGTACGGAATTAGATTTTAAAAAAATATTTGTTATTACTAAAAGAAATATTTTAAAAGAAACAGATGGTATATTTGTATCTGCAGTAGACAAAATAAAAAAAGATTATAATAAGATAAAAATAGAAGAATATTATATAGATAACGTTACTCAACAATTAGTCAAAAATCCTCAAAGATTCAATGATAGTATTTTATTAAGCACAAACTTATTTATGGACATAATATCGGAATGTGCTTCAGGGCATGTAGGATCAATCGGAAATGTTTATTCTGGAAATTATGGCGATAAATATGCAATGTTCGAGCCTGCTCATGGCAGTGCTCCAAAATACGCAGGTCAGAATAAAGTAAATCCCGTGGCCACTATTTGTTCAGCTGCTTGGATGGAGGAATATTTAGGTGAAAAAGATATATCAAAGGCTATTTTTATGGCTACTGAAGATGTAATAAATGAGAATAAATTTGTTACTTATGATTTAGGTGGAAATGCTTCACTATCCCAAATGGCAAAACAAATTTCTCAAAGAGCATCAAAATTACTAAAAAAGTGATTATACATCACTAACTACCTAATGTAGGTTTATGATGCTTAATTCGTAAACATAAAGGGTTTCATAAAATATTTTCTTCTTATTAATTATTTTACTCTTGATTTTTTTTTCAAAAACAAATTTCTCTAACTTTGATATATCAGATAGCGATGAAACAAGTAAAATAATATGCCCATATTTTCCAAGATTTGATATTGAGGAATGTATAAAATGTATGGTTTTTTCTATTCCAGTTATTCCTCCATGAATAGTTTTATCATGAAAGTGATCGTTTGGTAAATATGGAGGATTGCTTACAATTAAATCAAATTTGCCAACTATTGCCGTTGTAGCATCACAACATATAAAAGTTAATTCGGAATTATATTGTTTTTTACAGTATACTAGAGAATTATAGTCTATATCAGTACTTACTACATTTTTAAAAGTTTTTAAGAGAAATTTAGAAACGATTCCTGTACCTGTTCCAATTTCCAGTGCTGATTCTCCTGAATAGTCTTTAAGGGAATCAATTAACAAAAAACTATCCACATCAGGAACGTACATTTTGAGTTATCTCAAATTTTGCTCAGATGAATTTAGCAAGATCTATTATTTTTTCCGGTTCCATTTCTTTTACTCTTAAATCTATTTCATTAAAATTAGTATTAAGTTTATTATTTAATTTACTTATTTTTTTATTTTTAAAAGAAAATATAAGAAAGATTTTAGAAATTGTATCCTTAGACAAAATGTTATTTTTTGATGTTAATTTTATTACTTCAGAACCTATTGTTGGTGGAGGGTAAAACGATATTTTATCTACTTTGAACAAGGGTTGTATATCATAACAATATTGTATTATAGCGGAGAGTGCTCTATATTTTTTTTCTCCGGATTTGGACTGGATTTTTTGGCTAAATTCCTCTTGAACCATTATAGTAGCACGTGGAACCTTTTTTGTTGCTAACCATAAAAATATTTCTCTGCTTTTAGAATATGGGATATTAGAAATAAAAATGTCAAAGTTCAATGGATTTTTATATTTTAAAAGATCTGCATTTATAATTTTTAGATTCTTAAATTTTGATTGTAAAATTTTTATTTTATTATATAACTGATTATCTACTTCAAAGGATTTTACATATCTGGCTTTCTTACATAAATATGGTAGAAGTACACCTTTACCTGTACCCATTTCACAAACATCTTCAAAAGGCCTTATATTTGATACATCTATTATTTTTCCTGCCA
>JBIOXM010000096.1:0-2653 GCA_044869655.1 Nitrososphaeraceae archaeon
ATTTAATTGAAAATTCCTTGTTAGTAGTTGTATTGAGGAATATTAGATTCTTTAAACTATAATAACTTGGTTTTTCATCTGATTATTCCAATGAGTGACGAAATCGTCATAATAAATTTTTTAACAACAATAGAAAATAACCAATCCATACCAGTACCAGAAGGTAATCAAGAGTACTTGTCTGAATTTATAGGTCAAAAAGTATTAGTTACTGTTCGTAAAAGAAATCTAAAAAATAAAATGATAGAAGGTGAAAAATTTGAAGATAATAAAAAATAGAATAATAACGATGGTAATTCCCTTTATTTTTCTTTAAGTAAGGTAGAGAAGCAATGCCTCCCCCTCCCTGACCTAAACCTACTATATGATTAATTAGATATCTACCAAATTAAAACTCTATTATGAATTCATCATCATGGTTTAAGGAATCCGCGCCTATTTTTACGGCTAAAGAAAGTAAATCAATTCTTCATGATTTTTTTGTATATGGAAAAGAAGGTCTAACTATAAATCCATACAATGGTTGTCAACATAGGTGTGGGTATTGTTATGCTACATATGAATGGTCACCTGAATTTTATGACCATATATATGCAAAAATAAATGCCCCAGACTTACTAGCTAAGCAGATACAATCATGGAAACAAAATTTAATTAATCCTGTAATGATAGCTTCTGCAACTGATGCTTATCAGCCCGCAGAGTTAAAATATTCTCTTACTAGAAAATCCGTTGAAGTTTTACAAGAATTTGAAATTCCCTATTATATTTTTACAAAATCTAGTTTAATAGAAAGAGATTTAGAATTACACAGCCGTTATTCTCATAACTGTTTTGTTGTATGGTCAATTACTACGAACAATGAGGAGATAAAAAGAATTGTTGAACCAGGTACTCCACCTTCAAAATCAGTTTTTAAGGTAATAAGAAAATTCTGCAAATCAGGGATAAAATGTGTTATCAATATTGATCCAATACTTCCTCTCATAACAGATTCGAATGAAGATATTGAAAATATAATAGATTCTGCAAATGAAGTAGGAGTAAAATATGTTAGTTGCGCAGTTTTGAGATTAAGATATGATATATGGGAAAGAATGAAATATATATTACAAATCTTCAATATTGATAATTCAATAAAGTTTTATGAAAAAATCTATAAATTCAAAGATGCTATACAATTTAAAAAAAATCTAAATGCTGAAAGAGAATACTCAGAAACAATAATGATGTTTGTAGAAAATGAACTTGAAAAAAGAAACATGAAGTTTGGATATCCTAGATTAAAACCAAAGAGACTAACTTCTTCTGCATTTTCTTTAAAGAATAAAAAAAATACATTATCTTTAGTAGATTTCATGTAATACGAATTGTTATTACTGTTAATTTTTGAATAACAAATCTATTGAATAATATAACATTAATAAAAATAGAAAAAATAAAATAATGCATTGAAACGTGTTTCGAATATATGGTGGGGTTAATGGTTAGTACTACTACTACTATTATTTTTTCTCTCTCCTTGTTATTTATAACGATAAATAATTCTGTAAATACTATTAACAATGCTTACGGATTTTTTCCTTTTGAAAACCCCCAAGATGATGATTTTAAATTTTATGAAAATACAAAATTAAAGTTTAGTATACAATATCCTTCAACTTGGCAAAAAGAAGAACGTCTTAATGATTTCGTTACCTTTCTTGCTCCAATTGTGGATTCAAGCCACTATAAATTTCCAGCAGGTTTGGGAATCTCTTCACTGAGTGTAAGTAATGTATCACTAAAAACAATCGCAAATATCCATCTTAAAAATATGACAAATAACTTAAAAGATTTTCAATTGATAGAGTCATCGGATACTGTACTTGCAGATAATAGACCAGCAAAAAAAATAATATTTACCGCAATGGATAATGAAGAAAAAAAACAAGCTCTTCAACTTATTACTAAAAATAATGATAAAGTGTATCTAATTACATACAAAGCGTATGTTGATAAATATGAACAGTATTATCCAATAATCGAGAAAATGCTTAATTCGTTAGTATTTTTTAAATAGTTAGTCTTACTTTGCTTTTACCTATTAGTTGTAGTAATTAAGTACAAGAGTATCATAGATGTATTTTAAAACACTTTTCTTATGATCTTATTAATTATCTAATTCAATTTAATTGAATTTAAGGCAATTATTTATGTTGTAACTAAAAAATGTAAAACTTGCAATTGTTTATAACTATTACAAATTCCTAGGTTACTAGAAATTTATTGCAACTTTAAATAACCGATTCTAATACTAATTCTTAGGGTTTGGAATAGCAATATGAGTAACAGGAATATATCTTGCCACTTTTCAAATAGTCATTTTTTTAATAAAAGATGCGTGCTTGTAAAGAAAAATAAATTAAATCTTCTTAGGATTTAATATTATTTATGTATGATCAGCTTCAGTGGCATTCTCTGCATTTTCAGTATGAGCATACTCTCCTTCCACTACTTCATTTATACCAATGACCACTGATGATGTTGATGGAAATTCTATCTCATCCTCTGTAGGATTAGACAAGGCGATATCTGTAATTGTTGTTATATTTCCTCTAGGTATCAAGTCAACGTGATATAGACACTGCTCTCCAGGAGTTGATAAGGGAAC
>JBIOXM010000097.1:0-5541 GCA_044869655.1 Nitrososphaeraceae archaeon
GGGTTCTATAAAATGCCGTAAAATACAAAAGAGGGTAATATATAGTAAATAAGGGCATAAATTAAGTTAAAGAGAATTATCCGATTTAAATCACATCTTAAAGATTCTCTTAGATTAAGATCATGAGTAGCTAAAGATAAATCGGGGTTTATGACTACAGTTATTGATTTTAAGTATGCAGCTGGGATAGTTATTGTAATTTATGACCAAACTTCTCACGAGCGATACAAAAACAAAATTTTGAAGATAAATAATTTTAATATTCGTGAAGCTAGTAAAGATGTAGACTATGCTCACCTATTAGTTGAAGAATTACAAGAACGTTTTGTTAATTTTTTTTAGGTAAAGAAATGGGAGAAAATTTAATAGTATACGCATTGGTCTATAAAAGAAATACAATTAGAGCAAGATCATTACGGTTAAGAGAATGTTAGGTAATCTAAACTAAAACTGTTTGAAGAGCAAACAAGCCACCTATCTCTAAGTATGGTCTATGCCGATTAAAACTGATGCATAAATTTGCACAAATTAGTTCTTTTAAGATTATCAAAGACTGGGTTATTAGGGAGATGGATTAGAAATACTTTTTAAAGAATTAATCAAAAACCCTTTGAAATAAAATAGAAGATTAATTCATTTTTTTCATATCTTATAATCTTTATTTTATTAAAGATCACTAAAATGCCTCTTTAGTTCCATTAATGAAAAGAATAATTATAACAATTCATCCATATGTAACTGATCAAGTATAGGTGTGATTTCTTTTACAAGGACCTTCTCATCCAATATTATTTCTTTATGTATCATAAAAAGTACTGCTAAAAGATTTCTATCTTCTCTGGATGTACAGACTAGGATCTCGGTTAAATTAAATTTATGTTTATTATCTTCAATCCATTTTTTCCATGCAATAGCTCTTTGAATATTAGTTTGTAAGCGGTAAATAACTTCATCTACCTTTAAAGTATCAATGTCTAAAAGATCCAATTTTAAAAATGGAACCATTAAATGCCCACCTTGTACTTTTTCTTTATTTTCATTCATTCGTACGATAATTTCATCCTCTTCCACATCACTAACTCTTGTTGTTATATTGTAGAGAGGATAGAAATATCCAGCTAGATTATTATTCCAATCATAAATCTTAAAGACAGTATCTTCATATTCACCTTTCCAATTTTTTCTCTTTTTTTTGTCAAACAATTGAAGAAGAATATTTGTATTACAATAAAAAATTTATCTATTATAATATAATTTTATTTGGTGTTCGATTATAATGAGCGTTAAGTAAAAAACACTATTTTATAATACTAATTGCAATTGCTCAAAGGCAAGAAGTTTAGGAATTGGATATAATTTAATACTTGATAAACTAGACAGAGTATAAATTAAAACATATGTTGTAAATCAAAGAATTAGATCATTCATATTTAAAATTTTGTTTCTTTATACTATGTATGACTGCAGATACAAATTATTTAGTATTTTGGAAAAACTATCTCTATGATAACCATCTATAAAATTTATACTATTTATTCTGAAAAGAGATATAACACCTAAATTTGTCTAATATCCAAGAAAAAATGTAGAAAGATAAATTAATCAAAAAGTTTATGCTTCTCATCTAAGAATAGTGCAATAGTAGATTTACATATCATCATAAATATTATAAGAATTCACAAAAAGAAATCTTTAATTTGAGTGAATTATATAAATAGATGTTTTATTTTATTATATTCATGGATCCTAATTTTTATACTTCTAAAATTTCATTAATAATAGGTATCTTAGTTTTATCAATTTTTTATTTAACTGATACCTATTCCCAAAATTCTGAAATGAGTGTAATCGTTAAATTAATTAATGGTGACAAATTTTTAGATCAAATTTGGGATATTAACGCCCAATTGAGAGACAAGTCTACAGACTCAGAAGTCTCCAAAGATCAAACTACCTTTAAAGTTAATGAAAACCAAACAATCCAATTAATAATTCCCTTATCTAATTCTACACAAGATCTAAATAGATATTCTATTTTTGTAGATGCTTCGTCTACCATTGACGATATCGATGTTTTTGGTAGCATAGATTCTGTGAAGAAAGAAAATAATCAAATTACATTAAATCTTACTAATGCACGTTAAAGAATGTTCATATTTTATAATTCTATTTGCTAACTTACCACTTTCTTTTATTAGAATCCCTGATATGATAATATAGATATTGTTGGACGTACCCTGAATATTCTCCAAAATACTGATGAATCTTTTCATGAACTAATTTGTATTCACTTTCTGATATCTTTTTACTTTTTCTTATACTGCTATCTTCAAACATCCATCCATAATATTGAGATAAAGATCTATATACCCAAATATCTATTGGAAAGGCTTCGGTTTTTTCTAAAGAAAATAAAAGAACACAATCTGCAATTTTGTTACCTATTCCAAAAAGTTTAGTTAACTCTGATTTTGCATTATGATACTTCATATCTTTTAAGGAATTAAGATCGAAAGTCTTTTTTATCTCGTTGGATATTGATCTAACAAATTTTGCCCGATATCCTAAACCACATTCTATTAAGTCCTGAGTAGAAGCCTCCGCCAATTCCTTTACATTAGGAAATAAGTTAAAATCTATGTTATTGTATGTTACTTTTTTACCAAATTTTTTACAAATATTTTTAAGCATATGTCTTATTCTTTTTATATTCGTATTGCTTGCACAAACAAAAGAAATAATACATTGGAAAGGATCTTGGCGTATTAATCTTAGACCTTTATATTTATTGTAAATATTGAAAATAATAGGATCTTTGGATAGTGTTTTGTTTATTTTATTCTCGTTATCACATAACCTAAAAAAATTATAAATCCAATTTTTATTTTCAGGAAAAGAATTATACTCTATGTCACTATTCTCCAATCCCAAATGGTATATTTTATTTTCATTGTATTTGTTTAGTTTTGTATCATTGATTGTTAATTTAAATATATAATTTCCATCAATTCCATACCAAGAATTGTTATATTTTTCCCAGAGAAAAACTTGACCACTATTGATTGTTCTTATCGCATCTAAAGGAACAAGATTAATTTTATTATCGTTAAAAATCATTTTATAATATATTAAGGATTATAAGAATCATTGTTCAAATTTTAAATACTATTTACTTTTTTTAAATCGTTTTGTAATGTATCTATTACCTTAGGAATTTCTTTTTGAGCACATTCAATACAAAAATATTGAAGTGATAGTGGATAAGTAAAATATTTGGCGTTTAATATAATATCTTTTTTACAAGAAGTACATTTTTTAAGTTTAAATGGATCTGTATTTTTTATTATCAATGTGCAAATTATTATATTCTATTAATTTTAAATTTGCTATTATTATCATTAGGATGAAACTTTAAATGTATCACCAGAATTCGGGGCGATAGCATCAAAACCATATTTCTCAGTTATTTCCTCTGCAAATTTTATACAGGAATTTCCATCTCCATGGACCGTAAGTACTTTTGGATTTCCTTTTATATTATCTAATATTTCAAATAATTCGTCTCTGCTGTTATGACCAGAAAATTCAAATTGTTTTACTTCTGCTAGACATTTTTTAATTTTCCCGTTTATTTTAAACGTGCCTTTTTCAAGCAACATTCTTCCAGGAGTATTTTCTCCTTGATAAGAAACCAGCGCAATACCATTTTTCTCTGACATCATAATATTTTGCATATAAAAAATAGCAGAACCCCCAACTAACATTCCTGCAGGGGATATAATTACACAAGGTTCTTTTATTAATCTTCGTCTACTTTTCCAATCTCTGATCCATTCCACTTCTTCTATATATTTTTTGAAAATTATGGGATCCCTTATATATTCAGGATATTTTAACATGATTTCATTTACTTTAAGCGCCATTCCATCCATAACAATTTTGTGAGGAAATTTATAGGCTTTAAAAACACATGCTATTTCTTGAGCTCTTTCTACTGAGAATGCTGGAATAAATAATGTCCCACCATTTTCTATAATTTTATATGCAAATTCTAATAACTCTTTTTCTGATTGTGGTCTAGGTATTTGATTAGTTTGTGAATAAGTACTTTCGATTATCATAAGATGTATTTCATCAATATCTAAATCTGCAGGTCTTAAGATCTTAGACCCTCTTGTATTAATATCTCCAGTATAGAAAATTCTTTGTCCTTTATTTTCAACAACAATTGTTGAGCCTCCTAATACATGCCCAGACTCATAAAGCGTTACGTAGACCTCATTAATATTATAAGGTTCTCTGTATTGTAGATTTTTATGAGAATTTAGCATTCTATTTAGGTCAATATTTTCAAATGGGAGATAAAATCCTGAGATCTTTATCATATCTTCAATTAGTAATTGAGATAGTTCAATAGTGGGATTCGTAGAAAGAACAGGGAATTTAGATGATGATAAAAATAAAGATGGAATAAATCCAGAATGATCTAAATGAGCATGAGATAAAACTACCGCTTGTAAATCTTTTGGTTTAACATGAAGTGGAAATTGAGGTTCTTTTTTCAGAAGAACCCCATAATCCATTAAAATGTGAGAATTTTCATTACTTACTAAGAAGGCAGAACGACCAACTTCCTTAGCAGCTCCTAAAATTTTAATTTCCATTATTAATCTATGATAATAATAAGTATGGTTACTTTAAGTCTTGTTATAATGTATGTTATTTAGAGAAAATCTATTTCCCATAGTTTGATTTTAGACTTTATATAATTATTAGGTAAACATTGATGAAATGAAAATCCACATTCATCAAGAATCTTTTCAAAGTCATAAGGTATTATCTTGCCTTCATTATTTTCTTCGAATAGAATTTGTTTTTTTAGACTATCTATTAATAGATGACTTTTAATATTATCTTTCGAATAGACATACCAAAAATTATGTGCTCCTCTTAAATTAGAAAGGAATTGTAAACTTTTAGAATCAAGATTTGAATAGAATTTGTTATTAATTTCAATATTTACGTCTTCCCAAGATGGTGTTGTCCATTGGATTATTTTTTTGAAACCATGTCCTTCATATTCTGCAGCTAAACTCAAACCAGAATCCAAGGTAGTTATTATTATATCTGTTTTGTCCGCTATATATTTTCTAAAATCCTGACCAGGGTCCATCCAACCTACAAATATAATATCATTAAACTCATCTATACCATATTTTACATCAATTAGCTTTATATATTCTGGTTTTGTTCTACCAATTGAATAAAATATATTTATATTGTTTTCTATTCCTTTTGCGTTTGGAATATACTCTCTCACCTTTTCTAGAAAATCTCCATTCCCACAACCTACTTCTAAGTATTTTATGGACTTAGATGAAGTATTATTAACTGCATCTGCTATTGCTTTTATTCTCAAGACATCTACTTTGCGATAAGAAAAATATGTTCCACACAAATACGGAAAAAGATATCGCTCATGATGTCTTGATAATGAATAAGATCTAAATTTATTCAGTTGATTAAATGCATTTATTAAAT
>JBIOXM010000098.1:0-2282 GCA_044869655.1 Nitrososphaeraceae archaeon
TTTTTGTAACAGCTTTGGATATATTAGATGAATTATTAATTATAGTTCCTGGTTTATCTAAAGAACAAATTATGAGAAAACCTATTGATAAAAAGGAGTTTACAAATACTGTAAAAAAACTGTTAAATAATAAAATAAAATAGATTTTTATTATTATTATAGTGATATATTAAATAATTTTAAATTTTCAAATTCCTCATCTCATTAGATTCTATTGAGTATTTTAACTCATTTTAAGGGTTATTTATATAAAGTTAATCAAATCATTAAAAAGATACTATTTATACATAAACATCTGGTATTAGTTTCTAAAAGATAAATTGAGAATATATAAGAAGAGAATAAATAAAAACTACAACTATAAAATAAATATCTTTTAGTATATACATATATTTAACTGATTAATGATTAAAAAGCCTCTCAATGTCTGACATCAGAGAGCCAGAAAGTCCTATCCATCCTCATCAACACAAGCTCGTTCGTTCTTTGGGTTTGCTTGATGTAGTAATGATTGGAATAGCAGGTATGATTGGCGGTTCAATATTCGTACTCACAGGACCAGCGATTGGACTAGCAGGCAGCTCTGTAATTCTTGCTTTTATTCTTAATGCAATAATTACTCTTTTTACGGCTATGGGTTATGCTGAGCTAGGTTCAGCAATGCCAGAAGCTGGTGGAGGGTATTTATGGGTAAGAGAAGGCTTACGCCGCCCTAATGCTTTTATTAGTGGATGGATGGCATGGCTTGCTCATATTATAGCAGGAAGTTTGTATGCAGTTGGATTTGGCTCATTTCTTGCTAGTCTATTGCAGATGACAAACATTCTTCCCATAGAAAGTCTTTTTGGCATAATTCCGTTGGATAAATTAACTGCTGTTGCAGTGGTGGTAGTATTTACTTTTATCAATGTCAAGGGAGCTTCAGAGACAGGAAAAGTTGGTACTGTAATAACCTTAGTTCAGTTAGGAGCAATTATCTCTATTATAATTGCAGGATTGTGGGTTATGTCTTCTCATCCTAATAATGAGTGGCAATCAAATTTCTCTGATTTTTTACCTATGGGTCTTAGTGGTCTTGTCGCTGCAATGGGTTTAACTTTTATTGCATTTGAAGGATATGAGATAATAGTTCAGACAGGAGAAGAGGTTAAAAATCCTAAAAGAAATATTCCAAGAGCAATTTTCATCTCACTTGCATTAGTTGTAATCATGTATTGCATTATTGCTTTTGTTTCTATCGGTGCCATTTTTCCTGATATGCCTTCCTGGCAATTTATCGGTCTGCATGGAGAATTAGGTATAATGAAGGCAGCAGAATCCTTTATGCCCTATGGAGCATTTATAGTTCTAGTAGGAGGGCTAGTATCTACTCTTGCTGCATTAAATGCAACAACATTTTCTTCAGCACGAGTTGCTTTTGCAATGGGTAGACATTACAATCTACCGCACAAGTTAAGTGCTATCCACCCTAAATTTAAAACACCTTATGTGGCTGTTCTTATATCAAGTATTATTATGGCAGTAATGGCTTATGCTCTTCCTCTTGAAGATATAGCTCATGCTTCTGCAGTAATATTTTTGCTTTTATTCACACAAGTTAATCTTGCTGTAATTAGCATTAGACGAATGTATGGAGACAAGCTTGATTATGGTTATAAAACACCATTCTTCCCATATGTGTCCATCATAGGTATAGTCTTAATGGTAAGTCTGGCGGTTTATCTTTTAGTTACTGCACCGTTTAGCTGGGTTATTACAGGATTATGGGTACTGGTAGGTTTCTTTATCTATCGTATATTTACATTTAAAACAGAAATAGAACATTATTCTCCAACAATAACAAGCGAGGGAAATCTTGTAAGAAAAGATTTTAGAATTCTACTACCTTATACTCCAGAAAATCCAGATAGACTAATACAATATGCTCTAAGGGTCGCAAAAGAAAAAAATGGTGAAATAAATATTTTAAGAACAATAAGGGTTCCTCCTCAAACACCTTTATCTGCAGGAATTGCCTTTACTGATTCAGCAAGAAAGACATTTGACTCTCTTGAAGATTTATTAAATAAAGAAGATGTTATATGGCATTATTTTGTGAGGATTTCTCATGATGCCACAGAAGCAGTTCTAACAACAATATCAGAACAAAAAATTAATTTAATGATTATAGATTATGAAACAATGAGAAGTAACAAAAAATTACAGACATTGCTTACATGTGATGTTTTGGCAATTATTGCTCATAGTGAAGATTACGTAATTTTGGAAAGACAAAATAAGAC
>JBIOXM010000099.1:0-2150 GCA_044869655.1 Nitrososphaeraceae archaeon
TTTTTGGTGAATAGATAGCAGATGTCGTTTAACAAAAGGTGGATAAAACCTACAACTAACGAAAGTGTAGCAAATAAACTTCTTGAGAATAAGTTTATGGATAATATAAAATCTCCTGTTCCTTTAAAGCCCAAAATTGAAGATGCTCAAAAAAAATTACAACTTCAAATTTCTAAATTAGATGGAATTTCAAATAAAATGCATGAAAAAGATCATTTAATTTTTAAGAGGATTGTTTATGCCATGCAAAATCATGATAGCCAATATGCAAAAGTATTATCCAATGAACTTTCTCAAATCAGAAAAATGAATAAAATGGTGAGTTCCGCAAAACTCGCAATGGAGCAAATTCAATTGAGGCTAAATACTATTACTGAATTAGGAGATGTAGTAGTTACATTGAGTCCTGCAATGTCTGTCATAAAAGGCATTCAAGGAGGTTTATCATCTATGATGCCAGAAGCTGACCAATCCTTTGGCCAGATATCCGATCTATTGTCAAGTATAATGAATGATTCTTCACAAATTCCCAATACAGAAATATCTGGAACAGGTATGATCTCTGAAGACTCTATGAAGATTTTAGAAGAAGCGAGTATGGTAGTAGAACAAAGCATGAAAGACAAATTTCCTGATTTACCTTCCTCATCAGAAGTGGATCAAGAAAGTTCAGAAGCCTCGATATATTAAGGAAGGAAAAATAGTTTCTCTAAGGAATAATAATCTTTTCTATTTTTTTTTTTATTCTTGATATTGTGGGATAACTATAGCCTTTCTCTCGGTAATTAGCAATCATTTTTTTCCAGTTTTCTAATCTCCATTGAGCTTGTTCTTTACTTAACATATCAGTTTCTTTTTTTATTATGCTTTTTCTACCAGGAAATAAATAGCCTCCACTTTCTGCAACATACCTTTTATGAGCAAATCTTAACCCAAATAACATCATATTGACAGGAAGCGACTTTAAGTAGGATAGAAGTTCATCATAAGCTTCGTCCGATACCTTAATACTTACATCTACTATTTTCATGAGAGGATTATCAAGATTTGTCTTTTTATTTCTTTCTTTCTTTTTTCTTAGTTACTTGTAAAGATCTCTGAAATCAAGGTTATTATTAATTAATAATATAAAGTTATTTTTAGAATATTTCAACAAATTCTAATTTTTATTTTTGTATCCATTTTCAAGTTACCTTATTTAATTAAATGTACTATTAAATAGACAAATGAAAAAAAGTCATTATAATGGTATTTTATAGTAATATATTAAATTAATTTATGTTTTCTTCCTAATTTGTCTAGACAATTAATAACATAATCTAATTGTGATTGTTTGATAGACATATTAAGTGAAATTCTTAAACGAGCTTTCCCAAAAGATACAGTCGGATATCTAATTGCTTGAATAAAAACACCTTTTTGGAATAATTCCTTTGAGAAATTGGAAGTGACTTTCTCATCACCTATCATTATCGGAATAATGTGACTTGATGTTGTACCTATATTGAATCCTAGTTGATTTAATTGTTCTATAAACCACTTTGTTTTTCTAAAAAATTTTTTCTGAATATTTTCATTTTTTTTTAAAAATAAAACCGCAGTCATTGCAGCTAAACATAAATGTTCTGGAATTGCAGATGTATATATAAATTGCCGAGATTTATTAATTAATAAATCTGTAATGAGCTTAGATGAGGCAACATAGCCTCCAAAACATCCTAAACCCTTACTTAAACTACTAATATGAATATCAATATCATGTTCAACTCCAAAATGCTCTGGAGTTCCACCATAATTACCAACATTCCCAAATACAAAATCAGAATGTGCATCATCTAATATTAAAATTGAATCATGTTTCTGTGCCAATTCTGATAACAAGTCGAGTTGGGCCAGGTCTCCATCCATACTAAAAATCCCTTCCGTGATAATGATCTTTTTGGCAGTTGACTTTTTTAATAATCTCTCTAAATGGTCATGATCATTATGTTGAAAAACCTTAATAGTATTTGATTTGGCTAACCGGCAAGCATCTATAATACTAGAATGATTTAAGCTATCGCTGAATATTGTATGGTTAGAACTAGATATTGCAGTAATTACACCAAGATTTGCCATATACCCTGTAGGATAAACTAGGGCATTTTCTG
>JBIOXM010000100.1:0-6058 GCA_044869655.1 Nitrososphaeraceae archaeon
TATTAGAATATAATGCTTAGAAATAAATATTTAAAAATTAACGTTAAATCATTGTCTAAGGATAATATTTTTTTCTCACAGAAAAAAGCCATCAATAAGGACTATTTTAGAGGTGAAGTGGTTATGGTAGAGGTTTTAAATCACACTAATTCTCTTGAACATGAAATGTATCACGTATTTTTTAAAAATGGGGCTTTAACTACTCTACATTATCATGAAACTGAACAAATTCTCATCACAACTCATGGGAAAGGAATTGTATGTCTATTTAAAGAAAATATTATTGAAAAATTGGAAACTCCTGCAGAAACAAAAATACTTGAAGATGGAGATGTTGTTAGCATACCCCCCTTTATTTGGCATTTTCATGGTTCATTAAAAGATGATTTTTCTCATATTGCATTAAGGAATAGGTATAGAACAGATATAAATGGAAACAAAATACAAGCTGGAAATGTATGGGAAAAGGATTTTGTTGATCACTTGCCACAATTAAATAAGAGTGAAATGTCCGAACTTATTTCTAAAATTGATCAAAGAGTAAAAGAAATAGTCCAAACTGAATTATTAACATCTAACTTTAGATAACCATGAGGAATTGATAACTCATTAACGTAAGTCATCAAAAGATGAAGAAAAGGATGATTTCTGGTGGGACCTATAATCAAAATATCCTCTAACTTCTTTTTTTAATAGATACCAGATTATTATGATATTTATTATTATAGTCAATATATTTCCACCTACTATAGATAGATTGTTCATAATTGATTCACTTAGAGTGAGCAAACTTAACACTATTATAATCATAAAAATGTTACCTAGTATAGATATAAAAGATATTATTAGAGTGATATTACGGGCCCACGACTTACCTTTTAACAGTCCATACGATATTAAAAAATGAATAACTGCAAATATGGTTATAGTAACTGCTATAAAATACAGAAAGTAATTAAAATTGGAGATTATATTAGAATTCATATCATTATTAAAATTAGTGTGATTTATTACTGTATTATTAGAGTAAAAAAGATCAATGGTATTTAAAGTGGTAGCAAAATTTGAGGCTAGAAAAAAAACTACTATACCACTAAATAATAAAAATGAACCATTGAATATCATCAAAATGGAAATTATTGTTAAACCAATAGGCCGTTTACTACTCATCTAGAATTTTCTTAAATACATATAGATTTATAAGTATATAATTTAAGAATATTGTTAAAATGAGAATAATAAAAGATATATCCCTTCCACAACAATAACTTTCGTAGCGAAAATAATAGATCATGCTCCTTCAATTGACTTTTTTATAATTGGTTTAATTATTTATATAATAATTTTTGGTAGACAAAATCTATTCATACATCAGTAGTGAAAAAATCATTAAAAATTTAATACCTAATTTAATCTCTATCGGAAAGCTTATTTTGTAATATATAAGATCGTTAGAAAAATTAAAATTAGTTGTAATTGGTAATAACAAATTATGATTATGAGACTTATTTTGAGTCTATTCTATTATTGTCTGACTTTGTTCCCTCATAAATTGTGTAAGATAATATTTTCCACCTGTTCCTTTTCCTGAGAAACCAGAATTTTTCCAACCACCAAAAGATTGATTTCCAACAAGTGCACCTGTAGTTGCACTTTTTGGTCTATTTACATAGACAACTCCTGATTCTATATTATTTAAAAAATCATTTATCTCTTTTTTATCTTTTGAATAAAGTCCAGCTGTTAATCCATATTCAGAACTATTACATAGTTCTAGAGCTTCCGAAAATTGGTCAAATTCAGCAATACACAGAAATGGCACGAACAATTCTTTTTTGAAAAGAATATTATCAAGCGATATTTCATTTACTATTGTTGGGCGCACGTAATATCCATATTTTAAATTCCCTTCCTCTATAACTGTTCCTCCATACAGAATTCTTCCTTCTTGTGAGGCAATATTTACAAATTTGTTAAAGTTTTGAAAGGCATTGAAGTTAATCAATGGGCCTACATCACAATTTTTTTTAAATGAATTGTCTACATTTATTTTCTTAACCCTTGATATTAACTTCTCAATAAATTCTTTCTTTACCTTTTTATGAACATACACTCTTGAACATGCACTACATTTTTGTCCTGCATAAGAAAAAGCTGCTTGAGTTACTCCCTCTGCAGCTTTGTCCAAATCTGCAGTTTTTGTAACAATGGTTGGATTTTTTCCCCCTAACTCTGCGATTATTAATCGAGGTTTTATATCAGCAGAAGTTTTATAAAGACTGTATCCCACATCTTTGGACCCTGTAAAAACTATACCCGAAATCTTTTCATTATTAATTATAATTTTTCCTATTTTTGCAGCATCACCTGTTATGTAGTTTAAGACACCAGGTGGTAAACCTGATTCTATCATAATTTCGACAATTTTATATCCAATTAAAGGGGTATTACTGGCGGGTTTTGCAATAGCAGTATTTCCTGTGATAATGACTCCAATATTCATTCCAACAAAAATAGCCGCCGGAAAATTAAAAGGTGATATTATTGCCCAAACACCATAAGGTTTCATTACACTTATGTTTTTTGGATTCTTTTTTGTTGAATTATTTTTAGTAACATATCCATCATTGGTAATCATATCACTACAATAATAATTAATAAAATCTATTGCTTCATCTATATCTGCAATAGATTCATATCTATTTTTACCATTTTCGAATGTTAATAGAGCAGCGAGTTGAAATTTTTTCGATCGAATAGTATTTGCTACCTTTTTAAGGATTCTAATTCTTTTTTTATAATTAAGTTTGCTCCAATCTGTGAATGAATGATACGATGACTCTATAGCTTTTCTTATTAGTGGATCTGATATCTTGGAAACATGTCCAAGTATTATACGCCTGTCAATGGGTGATACATGTTTATATTTATCTTTAGTGTATATTTTTTCATTATTAATAATAATGGGATAATCATTATTGAATTGTTTTTTTGTAAATTCAACCGCATTATCAAATGTTTTATGAAAGACATCCACTTGATTTTTTTTGATATAATTTTCATATGTTAGTTCATTTATAAATCTCATATCAATAATATAGATCTTATATTTATTAAACAATTTATTATCAAATACCTTTATACAATTGATTTGAGTGGGAATTATAATAATCACCATAATGATATTATTATGGGAAAAAAATCTTTGTCAATAGTAAAAAAAATACACAAACTTGCTTATAATTCAACATTTGTCTATCCTTTAGTAATTAAGAGTGGCCAAGGTTGTTACCTTGAAGATATAGATGGAAAACAATATTTAGATTTTACTTCTAATATTGCCTCATGTCCTTTAGGTTATAACCACCCAGAACTTAATGAGAGTATTAAAAGATATGGAAATATAGGTGTCCATAAAATAGCAGGTCAGGATTTTTATTGTGAAGAACATTGGGAACTGGCTGAAAAATTACTTTCAATTAGCAATTCGAATTCTAAAGTTTTTTTTGTTAATAGTGGTGCAGAAGCAGTAGAGAATGCAATTAAACTTGCTTATAGACTAAATGGTCCCTTACCTGGGATTTCTTGTATTAATGCATTTCATGGACGAACCTTAGGTGCACTTACTTTTACTTTTAGTAAAAATGTGCAAAAGGTTAATTTTCCTGAACTCCCTGTAAAGAGGATAAAATTTTGTATTTCAGATGATGATCCCCAAATAGATAGTATTAAGGAAATAGCGACTGAGTATAAAGTTTCCTTTATTCTTATAGAACTAATTCAAGGAGAAGGAGGGATAAATGCAGCTAGTAAAAAATTTGTTAGCAATCTCCATAAAACATCGATAAAATATGGCATACCTCTTATCATAGACGAAGTTCAAACTGGTTTAGGTAGAACGGGAAAATGGTGGACATATCAACATTACGGTATCAAACCAGCTATTGTCACAATTGCAAAAGCATTGCAACTTGGAGCGGTAGTATTTGATAAAAAGTTTGAACCAAGTAAACCTGGTGTACTATCTAGCACTTGGGGAGGTGGAAGTAGAATAGACATGGCTATTGGAAGAAAAACAATTGATATTATTTACAAAGAAAAACTCTTAGAAAAAGTAAATAAATCGGGAACTTTTTTAAAAAAATGTCTAAAGGACTTAGAACATAAAGATACTAAAATAAGAGAGGTACGGGGCCTGGGATTAATGATAGGGGTTGAATTTCATAAAAAAGATATTAGAAATAAGATAATTAAGAAATTATTTAAGAATAAATTATTAGTTCTTCCCTCGGGTGAAAAAACCATTAGAATATTACCTCCACTTATTATTACTGATGCGGAAATTTCCAAAGGCATGGCTATATTTGAAAAGGTTTTAAAAGAGGTTAATCATTAAAATTATTTTTGCTTACAATTTTTTCGTGAAATTCAAGAGATCTATATAAGGCTACTATTGAAGCGGCATTTAAAATTTTTCCCTTTAAAAGCATTTCTTTGACATGATCTATAGTTAATGATTCCATTTTGATACTTTCCATTAATCCTAAATGTTGTTGCTGATTTTGTAAAAGATCATAAGCTGCAAATATGTAACCTTTTTGTTCAAACATAGAGTAATCAAGTGTATACTCTCCTACAAATAAAATCTTACTAGCGCTATACCCTGTTTCTTCTCTAAATTCTCTTATGACAGCATCCTGAGGAGATTCATCATCTTCAATATATCCAGAAGGAATTTCATATTGTATTGAATCGACTAAATGTCGATAACTTTTAATTACTAAAATTTTATCTACCGAAAGGAAAGGTACTAGGGTCGCAAAGTTTTTTCTTTTTCCTCTAACGTATATCTTTTTAAAACCATTAATATCCAATAAATCTTCATATAGTTGGATATATTCGTTTGAATATACCTTGTTTTCACAATCAAGAATTTTCCATCCCTGTGGTGCATTTTTTAGCATTTCTTAGGGATAATTTTTTTATATATTATTAATCTATCTGTTGTATAGTAGTTTACATACAATACTTTGATTTTTTGATATGTTCATTTATAATTTCTGATAATTTGATGATATACTTTCTAATAATCAATTAAGTTGCCATGAGATAGTTAATTGCCAGAGAATCTTTTGAATTGATATAAGTAAAAGAATCATTATTCCAGTAAGTATTAAGACAGTAGACCTCAATTCTATTCTATCTCCTTCTAACATTCATTAAATTTCATTGTCCATAGTTTTGTAAAATATACTAGGTTTTGGGAAATAAGATTGTCTTTATTATCCGAAGTAGAACACTACAACTATATTCATAGCTTATATTCAATATATGATTTTAGAAAATTAAACTATCACTTTATTTCTAAATCAAGGTCTCTATTAGACAATGTTTGAAATAAATATATTGATCATGAGTACAGGTAATACAAAAGTTTGGGATTAATTTATTCAACTAGTTAATATAAAAATATTTATTTGAAAACAATACTACATATATTATTCCTGACTTGAAGAAATTATATATGTTCTAAGGACATATCAGATCATTTATTAACTCCAAAATTTATTGCGAACATCTACAATTTCTTTTGTGTTTTTAAAAATAAATTTTTTATTGACAATATAATTTAGAATCGATGCAATAGATATTGCAATTATTACAATATAACCATAATCAATGCTAGTCTTAGCAAATCCAGCCACTATTGATACTTGTATTATAACTCCAACAGAATTGAAAATAAAATATTTTACATATTGTCTTAATACTATATAGTATTTCATCGTTCTATCTTGAAAAGTCCAAAGTTTATTTAACAGAAAATTAGAGGTTAAAGAAACAATAATTCCAAAAATACTTGATTGAATATGATCAAGGTGAAAAGTGGTAAAAATAAAATAAGATATTAAATAGTTTACAATTAAGCCAATTCCTCCTACAATATAAAATTTTGAAAGTTCGCTCTTATGATAATAGATTTTGTTAATAGCAACTAGAATAGAGTTAACAAAAGAAGATTTTTCTTTTACTTTTTTATAGTTTTTCAATTAAAATA
>JBIOXM010000101.1:0-4064 GCA_044869655.1 Nitrososphaeraceae archaeon
TTAGCCGAAGTAATGCTTTCCAATAAAAATTTGAATGTAATACAACAGGAAGAGCTTCTAAGAATAATAATTAACAATGCAAAAAAATTACACTTTCTTACCAATAATCTTTTAGATGTAGCAAGAATAGATGAAAATCTTTTCTCATTAGAGTTGCAAGAGTTTGACATAGTTGGATTGGCAAACGACGTTATAAAAGAAGTAAGAAATCAAATTATCGGTAATAAAAAAATCAAAATAGATCTTCAATGCCCTGAAACGTCTCTCAATGTTATTGGAGATAAAATTAGATTAAATCAGGTTTTTCTCAATCTTGTCAATAATTCAATTAAATATACTGAGGAGGGGGAGATCATGGTCTCTATTAAAAGAGGTAAAGATAATAGCAATAATAATGATGGTGATGGAGATAAGCCCGTTGTCCTTGTTCAAATTATAGATAACGGTCTGGGAATCCAGGAGGACCTAAAACAAAAACTGTTTTCTAAATTTACTAAAGGTAAAAAAGTGGGGACTGGCCTTGGATTGTTTATCTGCAAAAACATTGTAGAAAGTCATGGAGGCAAAATCTGGGCTGAAAATAATACAGATAAAGGTGCAACATTTAGCTTCACAATACCAACAATAAATAAAAACAAAACAACAACAAGTAGAACAAGTTAAAGTAGTAATTAATATTATTATTTTTATTATTATTTTTATCCTAATTTGTTGTTTTTTTATAAAAACAAATTTATTTAATATTTTTTTTAGAAGAATATATTTTAATCTGTATATAAAATAAATATTTTTATATATTGATTTGAGATATTTTCTGCTATACTCGCAGCATGAAAAAAAGAATACTAATAGTTGATGATGACCAAGGAACAACACTTCCTTTCAAAATGGGATTAGAAAATCATGGGTTTACAGTTGATACTTTTAATGACCCAAAGTTGGCATTACTAAATTTTACGAGCAATTATTATGATTTGTCTCTTATAGATGTTAGAATGGAAGGAATGAATGGTTTTGAATTAGTCCAAGAACTAAAAAAGATCGATAAAAATCTGAAAGTTTGTTTTATAACCTCTTTTAAAGCTTATTATGATTCTTTAGTCCAAGAATATCCTAACATGGATCACAAATGTTTCATTCAAAAACCAATCTCAATTGAAGATTTAATAAAACATATAGAGAAGGTTTTACCTAGAGAAAAAACTTGATATTGTGATAATTTGGTTAATATAAGTACAAGTGCAATTGTGATGATAAGATGACAAAGTGTATAGCGTTTCATTCCTATAAAGGAGGAACCGGTAAAACAACTATTTCAGCAAATTTTAGCGCATTATTAGCAAAAAAAGGATATAATGTATATTTACTGGATCTTGATGTTTATGCTCCTAGTCTTGGATCTTATTTTGACATAAATGAACCAAAAAAATGGATAAATGATTTTCTTCTTGGAAATGCTTCAGTTGATGATGTTTGTATTGATATTACCAAGAGGATTTCAGGTGATATAAAGGGAACATTAAATGTTGGATTTGCTAATTCTAGTAAAGAAGAAATTTACAAACTTGAGGGGAATGTTTCTAGACAGAGTTCTCAGATGCAACTGTTAAGAAATTTTATACTTTTAAGAGAAGAACTCTTTGTTAAAAAAAATGCAGACTTTGTAATAATCGATACTAGCCCAGGAATAAGGTACTGGTCGATAAATACCCTTGCAGTTTCAGATATAGTTATATTAACTCTAAAAATGGGTGATCTTGATATAGAAGGTACTAAAAAAATGGCTCAAGAGATTTATGGTGCATTCACCAAATTTGGAACGTTATGCTATTTATTGTTAAATAGAGGGCCTGGTTATTGTTCCATTCCAGAATTTCAACACAATCCAGTTAATATTACTGAAAAACACAAAGGGAACTCAAGGCACTATAGTTCGCTTGAAGATTTATCAAGTACAATAGATATAGGTATAATTTCAGAAATACCTTGTTATTGCGATATTCAATTTAGTACAAAAGAATTCTTAACGGGACTGGAATATCCAGAACATCCTTTTACCCTAAAACTTGCAAATCTTGCAACTAAACTAGAAACAAATGAAACTTATACTCAACAACAATAAAAGATAATAAAATTATTATAGAAATAATCTTATTTTTCTATAAAATTCATATCCTAGTGCCAACAAGGTTAAATACTTTCTAAAGAATTAGATACTATGCAGAAAATCCATTCCACTTCAAATAGCATAATAGGTCTTCTAGATAACATAGATATTTCCCAAATAAAACCATTCAAATACTCTTATCGAAGAAACCCCAACGATGATTTAACTGAACTTTGCTATTCAATAAAGGAAAAAGGACTTTTACATCCTATTATTGTTAGAATGGTTGAAGAAGGAGAAGGATATGAAATTGTTGCAGGTACTAGAAGGTATAATGCTTGTAAGATGCTTGGTTGGAGAAAGATATTTTGTCAGATAGTAGAGTTAGAGGATAAAGATGCATTTGAGGTATCGTTAATAGAAAATATTCATTCCAAAAACCTTAATCCCATAGAAGAAGCTCATGCATTCCAAGACTACGTGGCAAATTATGGATGGGGAGGAATATCAGAGTTAGCTACAAGGTTGGGAAAAAGCGTGAGTTATGTAGATAAACGCATAAGATTGCTCGATCTTCCACCAGATGTTGTTGAATCTCTGTCTACAGGTAGTTTAAGTGTAAGTATTGGAGATGAACTACTACCGTTAAAGGAAAAAGAACAACAATCAAAGTTAGCTGAATTGATAAAGAAACGAAAACTATCATCCAGACAAGTCCGTGAGTTAAAGAATGAAATGAAAACCTCTGACAATCCGTATGATGTATTAGATTTTCAAACAAAAATAATTGATATCGATGCAAAAACACAAAAATCTTTTGATAAAGCTATTATTGCCATAAGAGTTGCTATGAACAAATTGGCTTCAGTTATTAATGATGTAGAAGATAATTGGACTGTATATGAAATCCTTTTACAACACAAGAACATGTTGCACAACCAGATAGATATTCTTTACAAAGAAAAGAAAAAGATCTCAATCGTCTGCTGTTGTGGCGGCAGCAAATTTTGCGGCGCCGAAAAATTTTTTTCTCGTGTTTATCTATATTATTTTTTCTTGAATAGTAAGGGGGCCAAATATATCATTAAATATTTTTATATTTAAAAACCTATAATTCTGCTTTGTGGTTCACTATATAGTATTGCTTTATATAAATGAAAATAAAGATGACTACAAGTAATTCAGATATCGTTTCTTTATTATTGGATATTATCAATTATTAAAACAAATTTAGCATTTTAGAATAAAATATAAACTACTACTACTTTAATATCTAATCTATTCTATTCCTTAGTTTTTTACTTTAAAGCTTTTGTAATTATTAACATGTGATTCAACGGTATTAGTAATAATGAATCTACAAAGATGATTTTATTGGACACAAAAGCAAACAAGAAGGATAAGAATATATTTTCATTTTTATAAAGTATAATATCAACCTCTAAATTATTATTGTTAGCTTTGAATTTGATTCTAAAAACTTAAAATTTAAAAGATATTACATCTCTATAAGTTTAATAAGTGTTAGAGAATTCAAAAGAAAATAATCCTGAATCAACTGATAAGATACCTTTAGAATTTGATATTCAAAGATACCTTGACATTAATCTCACTTCTAGTTTTGATGATAATTATTATTTTGATATTAAAGATGCAATACCTATTACATTAAATGTAGAAAGTTTTATTTTTATCAAAACAGACTGTAAACATAATATTCATCATATTTTTAGATTACCTGTAAAGACTGAAATCAAATGGAAAATAAAAGGAGGTACTGATAATGGTGCTTTCAAAATAGGTGGAGGAATGGATGCTGAATATTTTGCTCGCGACTATGGTGATTCTGTAATTTTTTATCCTGAATTAAAAAATATGAATAAAGATACAACTTACAAAAATATCTCTATTTACTTGACAATTAATCAAATGGGATCAACCTTATTTGAACAACAAG
>JBIOXM010000102.1:0-3293 GCA_044869655.1 Nitrososphaeraceae archaeon
TATTGCATGTTTTGTGGAAATAGAAATTGTATTAATATACATATGATATACATAAACAATAGAATAAAACCAAATCTTAGTCCTATTTTCTTTCTAAACATTGGAAGAACCGCTACTATTGTAACTATCGTAACGAGAATCATTTGATAATATAAAATCTGTGTCATTTCGATAACTTTTTCAAATCCAAACGAATACATTGCTGCAAAGACTGCTACAGCAAGTAATAATGTATTATTAAGTATTTTGGAACCTAAAACATTTGCAATAGCTATTGAGGCTCCTGCAGCACCTTTTCTTGCCAATATCATCATTGATATCTTTTCAGGCATTTCTCCTGCAATTGGACTTATAATTACCGCCAATACTATAGCGGATATTCCAACTTCTACTGAAAATCCTTCTAAAGAATGAATAAATGGTTCTGCACCAAAAAGGATCCCTATAGCACCCAGCAAAAACGTTCCTATTGCTTTGAGAAATTTCTTTTTATCCTCACTAGTGTCATCTGAAATATTTTCCTCAACTAGTAACTCTTTATTATCATTATTATTATTGCTAATTTTATCGATATTTTTATTAGAGATTTTATCTCTCTTTTCTACTTTCATTTCATATAGTGATAAAATTATATATCCGGCAAATAGACCCGTAAATATCAATCCATCAATATAATTAAAACCATCTAGAAATAACACAAAGCTTACTATCGCAGCAAATATCAAAAAGATCATGTCATTTTTAAAAGTACTAACATCAATTTGTTTAAGTGGGGCATTTGATAGCCTTGTTGTGGCTATAATTAACATAATCGCTAAACCTAAGGTCATCATTAACAAATTACTACCTAGACCTGAACCAATAGCAATACCAAAAGAACCTTGGGCTGCAGCATAAATGACTATAGCTATTTCGGGCAAAGTGGTTGCTATACTTAATAGGACTCGTCCTACGAATTTAGCGCCAAATTTTTCGGAAAGATGTTCAGCACCATATGATAGTATCCAACTAGAAAGAGTAAGTTCTCCCAACCAAAAAAGCATATTGAGGAGATTATTTTCTGCCATTTTTGGAATAAAAATTAATCTGAATTAATATTTTTTTTTGCGAGATTTTTTTCAAAATTCTTACACCGATATGAATTAGTAAAAAATAATTTTTTTCCCATCAATCCATTAACATTAGATAAATGGGAGTTTAATGATGACATTATATGGTTGAAGTTCTAAAAATTTTTCATCAATAACAGTAATGAGTTGAGTAGGATGAGGCGCTGTTAAAATTACCAAGAAGACTGGAACGGCGGCACAAGTGATCATAGTCAATAAGATTAACCAGAGTGCAGTCATTTTTTCGGCCATATACAAAAATTATTTTACATATAAGTATATAAATTTTATAAGTTAATTTGGTTAAATTCCTTAAAAAGAAAAACACGCATTGTTTTCAATATATTATAAAATTTGTTATTTATTCTAAACGATTTTAAATGGCGAGTATTTTATCTTTACACATTTATCATGACAAATGATGTTGAACTGAAAGATCTTATAGAGCATGCTAGAAGAGATTATAAAAAGCGAAACTTCGATCAATCTGTAGATCTTACTGTTATACTTAAAGATATTGATGTAAAAAAAGGATTTAGTTTCAATGAAGTGGTACATTTACCAAATACACCAACCCGCCAAGCCACAGTATGTGTGGTAGCATCAGGTGAAATGGGTTCAAGAGCTAAGAGAGCGGAAGCAGATAGAATAATAGAAGTTGATGAACTCGATAGACTCGGTACTAATAAAAAAGAAGCTAAAAAGTTATCAAAGGCGTATGATTTCTTTTTATCTGATACCGCCTTAATGGCTACAGTTGGGCGATCTCTAGGTCAGTTTCTCGGTCCTAAGGGTAAAATGCCAACCCCCATCCCATATGGTGCACCGATTGAAAATATATTAACTAGGTTAAGGAGTTCTGTACGAATAAGAAGTCGCAATCAACTAAATATATCTACAAAAATAGGAGATGAAAAAATGGATGATAAACAACTTATTCAAAATGCAAATACTATATTGTCTCTTTTAGAAAAAAAATTGCCTCAAGGTGATAAAAATATTCGTAATACCTCAGTCAAATTTACAATGGGTAATTCTATAAGTTTATCATCATTATTATCTGAGAAAACCAAGAGTGCCTAGAACATGAGTTCAGATCCAATCATTAAGAAATATCCTCAAAAAAAACAATTAATGTATGAAGAATTACAAGAACTTCCAAAAACATATAACGTTATAGCATTATCAAAAATGAATAAAGTTAGGGCTACTCAGTTAATGACTTTAAGAAAAAAATTTCATGGTCAAATTATCATGAAAATTATCAAAAATAAAGTTGCCCAGAGGGCTTTTGAAAAATTGAATAACATTTCAGGCATTGAAGATTTAAGCAAAGAGTTAGAAGGTCAATGTGCATTGATGTTTACTAATTTAAGTCCCTTCAAGCTTAACTTAATTTTTAGTGAAAATAAAGTTTTTTTACCAGCCAAAGGGGGAGATATTGCACCAAAGGATATCATAGTCCCAGCAGGAAATACTGGAATTCCTCCCGGCCCTGTTCTTTCAGAATTTAAGGAAGCAAAAGTTCAAACTAAGATCGATCAAGGGAGTATTGCTGTAACAAAAGATACAATAGTGGCTAAATCAGGAGAGGTAATATCTCAAAAGCTTGCATCTCTAATTTCTAAATTAGACATAAAACCAATTGAAGCAGGTGTACTAGTGAGTTATGCAATTTCAGAAGGTCTTCAATTTAGAGAAAAAGATTTACAGCTTGACGTAAAGGAATATGTAAAAGAATTACAACAATCTTATACTTCTGCTTTGAATTTGGCCATAGAATCTGTTTATTTTGCACCTGAAACGATTCCTTCTCTTTTATCTTTAGCATATCAAAAATCACTTAACGTAGCTTCTAAAGCAGGATATGTTTCCAAAGAGACTGCAGAAATAATATTAAATACCGCACAGACAAATGCACATAGTTTGAGTATTGCCTTAAAAATGAAAGGTTTTATTCCCCAATAATTCCTTTTTTTGTCAATTTTTAAAGAAAATTATTCTTTTTTTAATATACGAACACAATAAATAAAGGCAAGAAAGTCCTTTTATTATTCTAGAATGTCAATACAATTAAAAGTTCATCCATCATTTTTTAAAGAATTTGCCACAAAGACATGGGTTTCACCATATGAAATAGTTAAAGAATTGATAGAAAATGCTTTTGATGAGGATGCTACACAG
>JBIOXM010000103.1:0-2926 GCA_044869655.1 Nitrososphaeraceae archaeon
CATCATCTTCAAACAACAAATAATTAATGGATTTGTAAAATATATTGACTCGATTTCCTTATTTACGTCATACCATTATATTTTTCAACAAGTTAATGTTTATCTAAAATTTCTATTAATTTCCAGATAAGATTTTTAGAATATGTATTTTGGATTTGCCGAAGATCATTGATAGATATGGATTTCTATAATCATCATCATCATATAATTCTCTATACTAGATAGAGAATTTAATGTATTATAAAAATCTAAATTATCATTGAATATATAATATAATTTTCTTTCTTTATGGTCTAAATAAAATAAAATAAAACAGTAACATATGAGTCTAAGTATATATAAAATAGTAAGTTCTTATGAGTATATTAAACTACTAGTTGATAGATAAAATATTTTGTTAAAAAAGGGAGTTATGGTTGATTCTCCAATGTCACGGAAATATTGAACCTTCTTCCATACCTATTTAGAGATAATAATGTATTTTCTTTAGCCTTCTTCTTTTTGATTCTAGAAGAAAGATCTGTTATTTCCTCTATTCTTCTTTCATCTACTTCTTCAATAATATCTCCTGGCCTTATTCCTGCATCTGCTGCTGGACTATATTCTTCTACTTTTACTACTAATGCACCTTCATTTGTAGGTAATCTATAATATCTTGCTATTCTATTAGTTATATTAATAGTAGAAATACCTAACCATGGACGATTAACCTTTCCATATTGAATAAGCTCTTGTAATATTGTTTTTGCTGTGTTGACAGGAACAGCAAACCCTATTCCGTGAGCATAAGGTATTTTGGCTGTATTGATCGCAATTACCTCTCCATTGGTATTTACTAAAGGGCCACCGGAATTTCCAGGATTAATTGCTGCATCAGTTTGAACTAATTCTAATATTCCCTCTTCAAATTCAATGTTTCTCTTTAGTGAACTAATAATTCCAGTAGTAACAGTAGGTCCTCCAGTTAACCCAAATGGATTTCCTATGGCTATGACTATTTGACCAACTCTTAGAATATCAGAATTTCCAAATTCAATTGAAGGAATAAAGTCAAATACAGTATTATTGTCATGATTTTCGATTTGCAATACTGCAAGATCAGTAAGTTTGTCTGTTCCTATTACTTTAGCATTAAATGTTTTACCATCGTTAAGAGTAACTTTTAATCTTCTAGCATGATCTACTACATGATAATTTGTTAGAATATGACCTTGATTATCAATTATTATACCCGATCCTACGCCTTCAACAGGAAATACGCGGAATAGTTGATCAGTTACCATTCGTACACTTGCAATATTAACTACATTCTTACTAACTTTTTCAAGAGCGTTAATAATAGTTTCTTCATTTATTGGAATCAAATATTCTCTATTCCTCCTTCTTTTCCTCTTTCTAAGGGCGATTTTGGTTTAGATGGTGTAATAGGTGGTTTTTTTATTGTTGGTTGATTTAATTTTTTATTTAACATATTTTATATTACATTAGACATTAAGGATTAAATTGATTAACTTTAACTAAATTGGTCACACTAAAGGAAATTATACTCAAAATATATTTATCAAAGTATCATATAAGATTAATTTTGAATATCAGAATATAAATTTTATATTATTGTTAGCTACAAGTATCATTTTGATATATTTTGGAAAAGATAGCTTAAAGGTGGTATTTTCTGTTAATATGGATGAAGTTATTTATGTAATAATAAATAGTCAATATTAATACTCATGCAAAATGAGACTTTTAACAAATTTGCCATAATTTTGCAATTCAAATTTGTTATTGATAACAAAAGTTAATTTTATTTTCATTCATATATTTAAGTAGTATATATATATAATTACAATTCTAGCCATTACCGTGGTAAAAAACACATTGGAGAAGAAAAATTTTTCAAAAGGATTATTATTTATTTATTTATTTGACCATCGATCAAAAAGAGTTGCTAACAGAATCATTTTGCTCTTTATTCCTAAACTAATGATAATTCTCCATCAGCTAGTGGATCCATTAATTCTTTTATGTATTTAGGACTATGTCATTAACTTATATAGTATTGTTTTGCTGATTATTCTATCAGATAAAAATATTAAAATTTTAAAGACAATAACCTATTTCTTTAAGAAAGAATAACTAACAATTACTCCTACGATAGTGAAAGATCCTATTAATGCAGCAACAAATACAGTATCTGCTACAGATGCTAATTGTTCACCGACGACTCCCATAAATATTGAATATACAATGATTATAAATCCAATTAAAGCAAATAGACCAAATATTATTGATTTAATAGCAAATGTTGATCCTTTTTCTTCGCTGCCTGTTTCTCCTATGAAATCTGACATTTTTCCAAATATTTTATCTTTTATAGAATCATCTTTTCGTTGTATTTTATAATCTTCAGAATTGTTAGTACTATTTTCAGTCATATATTTATTTTCTTCTTCTTTTATTGATGTTGGTATTGTTGTGGTTATTAATTCTTCTTTAGTTAAAGATTTATCTGTATTAATTCCTAAATTAAAATTATCATTATAATTATTCTCATTTTTTTTATTCATTTGATTTTCTAGAGTTGAGTGAAATTTATCTGATTGATCTTCATATCTTCTTGATTTATCTATAGTTGAAGAATCTTCTGTAATTATGTCTTTACCTTTTTCTATCGCTTCTTTAACTGTATCTTCAAGATTGGTAACTACTTCATTTCCTCTCTCTAGAACTTTATTAATCGTATCATCAAGAGTAGTGCTTTGTAATAATTCATCAGTTAAACTATTATTTTTCTTGTTTGTTGTATTGTTATTATTTTCAAAATCTTTGCTATCAGAAATTTCTTTCTTCTTTGGCGGTTTATATCCACTGGGTAGAGTCATACTTAAGATATTACATTACACTCATTTTTATTAATATTCCTTCC
>JBIOXM010000104.1:0-8630 GCA_044869655.1 Nitrososphaeraceae archaeon
TATGATCAACTCATTTATACATTAGTTGTGTTTCGGCTATTAAATTTTATAGATGATAGTACAATGGAAACCATTCAGTCCATAATTACTCAACTACAAAAAATATCACACAATGAGATTAATCACACTTCAACTCACATTGTTCCCGATGATATCATTATTGTGATAGAGAAAATTATTAGAAAGATTAATAAAATTTAAGAATAAAGTCATTAGTAATAGATATAAATAAATATTTTGTGATGTATGTGATATCATTTGAATATCGATGTAGATGTCTTGATAATTACTGGAGTCTTTTTTATCATTGGATTTCTAGTTTCCTATATCATAAAATTACAGAAAAGAAGTGTCACTAAGACGCTGCCACCATTACAACTGGATAATAATATAGAGCTTATCGAAATTATAGAAAATAAAAAACAATTACAAATCGATAATATCTTGCTTAAATTAAAAGATATTCAAATAAAATTAGATTTACTGGAATCTAAATTTTCTATGTTTGAAAGTTCCTCTAGATATGAAAAGAATATTAAAAATAGTGAAAATATCACTGACAGATATGATATTACATCACAGGCTTCTCAACTTACTAACATCACGAATGAATCATTATCGAAAATATCACCACCAATCAGAAAAGCAAGAAGTAAATCTTCAATGCTTAATGGAGATTACAATGCTACTGAACACTATATCTTAAAAATAATTTCCAAAGATCCATTAACTTCCAATGAGATAAAAAAAGCCATTGGTAGAACACGCGAGCATACTTCACGACTTATGAAAAAACTTTATGAACTTCAATTGGTGGATAGAGAGATAACTACAAAACCATTTAGATATAAATTAACTGAACAAGGAAAAAAGTATATTGAAGAATTAGTCAAAAATAAAGAAATTAACCAAGATAATATATTCAATTCATCTTCATCTATTAACGACACTTTTTAAATTAACCAAATTCTTGTTATCACGTTAACATTTTAACAAATATTCAAAAAAACGTATGTTTGTTTATGATTACTCCATATTTAATTAAACTTGTTAATTTAAAAAATTTTAAGACACTGAGTTTTTATCTGCAGTAGAAATAAAGGGGTTAGATTAATGCTTGTTAACAAATTTAACAATCTTCTAGCTCTGCAGTAGAAATAAAGGGGTTAGATTACTCAATTTCTTCAAATAACTTGGTATGAACCTTATATTGTTAATTTTTTGTTATTAATATTGTAACAAGCCTTCTCCCCCTCTATTTCTTTTGCAAGTATATTAAAGAATTGAGTTCAGTTTAAGTTTAATATTATTATTAAAATAGTTTATAATAGTTGATTAAGTAGTTTATATTGTAATGTTAATAACATGTTAATAATATAATAACATGTTAATATAAATTTGAAATGCAATCGAAAGTAAGGGGTAGGGGAAGTCTTGTATGGTGAGTTATATTGAGCGATGATATTTTAGATAATATATTTGAAAACGCCGTAAAAGGAAAGTCGTTAATTAAAAATAGAAAAATCTTAACAATAGACTATATTCCACAGAAATTACAATTTCGTGATGAAGAGACAACTACCATAGCTCAAACCTTATCTGTTTCCTTAAAAGGAGCAAGACCGTCAAATTTATTGCTATTTGGTAAGCCTGGAACAGGCAAAACCGCAGTAGTTAAAAATGTAGTTAATAAGTTCAAAGTTAAATCAACAGAACTTGGAGTTGAGGTTATAGTAGTTTTTATTAATGCTAAAATAGCAAATACAGCCTATAAGGTTCTTTATGAAATAGCGGAAGAAATGAATATAAATAAAACAGATAAAAAAAATCAAGTTTATTTTACTGGTCTCTCACTTGGAGAAGCAACAAATAGAATTCTTGATTTCATAAAAAAAAGACAATTACACGTAATTTTTGTTATCGATGAAATCGATTCACTTGTTGACAAAAATGGTGATGATATACTTTATAACTTTACTCGAGCAAATGAACACTTTCAAGAAGTTGGTTTTATTAGTATTATTGGAATATCAAATAGCTTAACATTTAAGGATAAATTGGATCCCAGAGTACGAAGTAGTTTAAGTGAAGAAGAAATTGTATTTAACCCATATAAAATAGATCAGTTACAAAAGATATTATCTGAACGAGTTAAGTTAGCCTTTCATGATGATGTTGTCACCGAAGGGACAATAAATTTATGTGCAGCAATTGCAGGAAAAGATAATGGGGACGCTAGAAAAGCGATTGATTTGCTTCGTGTAGCAGCTGAAATAGCTGAAATAGATAAGGATACTAAAGTTTATGAAAAATATATTCGTCTAGCACAACATAAAATAGAAAAAGATACCAATTTTGAAATAATTAAAAATTCTACTACTCATACTAAAATTGTTTTACTGGCAATAGCAAAATCAAAAAATGGAAATACTGGAGAAGTCTATGAAATTTATTCCTCATTATGTAAACATATAGATAATGAATCACTTACACAACGTAGAATAACTCAAATTATAAATGAACTTGATCAACTTGGTTTAATTTCAACTAATATTGTTAATCAAGGTAGATATGGTCGCTCCCAAAAAATCAGGATTACTATTCCCATATCTACACTTAAAGAAGCCTTACTGGATGATAATCTACTATCTACAATAACAACAACTATTGACTAAAATCAATTTGAAATGGACGTAATGTAGAAAGATTAACAGCGATTGCGATTCCTGCAGTAGGCATTATTCCCATAGTTTGTTGAAATGGAGTTTGATCTTGCCATGTTCCAGAGTTTACAATCAATGTTCCACGATAATTTTGTACATCCATTACGTGTACGTGTCCAGAATGAAATATATCCGGGATTTCAGTAATTACCATCATATCATCTTTTTCTGGAGCAATTGGTGTCCTTTGACCATATATTGGAGATAAATGTCTTGCTTTTAGTAATGTTTTCATTGCTTCTGCAGGATTAGAGTAACTCAATCCTGGTATGGTAGCAATAATATCATCAAGTCCTTGACCATGATACATGAGAATTTTAACACCATCTAATTCAATATAGCTAGGATTACCTAACATTGTAAAATTTTTCCAACTGTATAATAGTCCTGCATCCTTTTTAGGGATAGCAGGTTGAGGTAAAGCTCTTCTTCCAAGATCATGATTTCCAGGAATAACAAATACATGAATCTTTTTTGGAATCTGTTCTAATAAATTAGTTAAATGAGACATTTGTTGATATATGGTACTATCATTTAGTTCCTTTTCTTGATTTGGAAATATTCCAACTCCATCGATCAAATCTCCTCCTATACATAAAAAGTTAATTTTTGAAACAATTTCATTATCGGAGGAATTTAACCAATTTAAGAACTTTAAAAATTCATTTTCTTTAAAATATTTACTACCTATATGCAAATCAGAAATTAGAACCACATATTTATCTGATTTTCCCTTATTAGGGATATGATCAGGAATATCAGGAGAAACAACATTTTTAATAACATAATTTATACCTTTATTTTCAATTTCTAGCATTACCATTTGATCCAATGTTAATTTCGATACAAGTTTTATTGTCTCTTCATTTAAAGCGATTGTATTTATTATTCCTGTTAAATCGTCTATAGCTAATTCAATATTTTTTTTTTTTGAACGTTTAGACATTACCAGCCCAGCAATTATGGAAGTATTTCCATTTACTGAAAGATGATTATTTTCTAAATAATTATTATTATTATTTTTTTGTTTAATTTTTCTTTTTATGGAAGATATTTTATTGATACGTTTACTTTCTGGTCTTGTAGATAAAATTTTTAAAGACTTGTGAAATCTGCTTTTAAATAAAGAAATATAGCCATTAATTCCTTCCTCAGGATTAATATAATCTGCAGAATCATAAATAATTTTAAATGATTCTCTATAATTTGGTTTATTAATTGTAATTTCTTGGGTAGATAAAATTTCAAATTTTTGAATTTCATTTATTGTTTTTATAGTATTATTATCTTGTAACTTTGAATCTGAAACAGCAGTTAAATTATCAAGCTCATTTGGAATAGTAACATCATTAGAAATATTTATAGTACAAAAATTTCGAAGATCTTCTATCAAAATAATATTAGTGGCATTTTGGTTTTTCTTAAATCTAACAACTTTCTGAATTATTTCCATGATATTCGAATCAAGATTTTTTAAAATTTTAAATGCTTCCGGATGTATTTGATATCCGTGTGCAGTAAGATAAGACAATGCGTTGGATACTTCTTTCTGAAAAGACAACTACAAACTATTACGATAGAATCATCTTATTTAATTACATTGCTATTATAAGTTTAATACAAAAATATTATAAAGTTAAATAAATATAACATAAAAATTGAAGAAACGTCTATATTACTTAGCTATTGGTATGTTAGTTTTTCTTATTTCTTATAGTATTGGTGCTAAAATAAATATTGAAAAGGAGCAATCATCATTAATAAATGAACAATTTAAAACAAAAATTCAAGGAATAGATGAAATTGGTATTTTTCAGAATAATGTTCTAATTGCCTTATCCATGTTTATTCCAGGTGTTGGGATAGGAATTGGAATATTTTCTGGTTTTGGTACAGGATTAGTTTTTAATGCAATGGCTTTAGAAAATACAGCATTGCAAAATATTTCTCCACTAGCAATTCTTATTACTCCATTTGGTATAATGGAAATTTTTTCTTATGGTCTTGCAATCTCAAGGAGTGGAATACTTATATATGACCTTTTCAAAAAAAAATCCTGGAAATTACTGCTTAAACCTACTATAATAGAAATTGTAATAGTAGTATCAATATTAATAGTTGCAGCATTCATTGAATGGAATATTATAAAACAAATTATGGAAATTCCTAAATAATTTATTATTATATATAAATAAGTTAGTATGATAAAAGATTAAGGAATCAATAGACTGACTTAATATGATTAAGATCAAGTAGAATAGGTAGGAATAATGATTACCAAAAATATGATATGAATATTATACTAAGAGGAAATTGTGGTGGTGATTAAGATTATTGATAATATTTGTTTTTTTAGATAATTATAAATTCAAAATAAAATTAATATAATATAATAGAATTGTTAGGAGTAAAAATTCATTATAAACCAAAATTTGACAATAAACCAATTCTTATTGCAGCATTACCAGATATGGGAAATGTAGCAGGATTATGCCTAAATTTCTTAATAAATAAAATAGATACGAAAATTTTCGCTGAAATATATTCATTTTGGCCACCATCTGTTACATATAAAAAAGGAATTATAAATTATTTGCAATCAACCTATAAATTTTATGAAAATTCACAATATAATATAATATTTTTTACTGGAGAGTTTAATCCTACAGATCCAAGGAGATTATATGAATTATGTTATGAAGTTTTAAAAATTGCCGAAAGGTTTAATGTTAAACTTCTATATTCTCTTGGTGCCTCTCTAAAACCAATTAATACAATAGAAAAATTAGTCTATGCTGGAGTAAATAAACCTGAAATGGTCAATATTTTAAATGAGTTAAATTTGCAGATACTAGAAGACGAAGGACAGATCACAGGGTTTAACGGACTAATTTTAGGAATAGCCCAAGAATTTAATTTAGATGGAATATGTCTTTTAGGAGAAATTGATAATCCAAATGTTATTCAACCTAAAACTTCTCAAGAAATTTTAAAAGTTTTATTAAAAATTATTAATTTTCCATCTATTGATTTATCGGAATTGGATGAAGAAGAAAAACGAAAGAAGTTTATGGAGAAACAACTGAATTATTTCAATAAAGCAGTAAATCAAAATGAATTACCAGGAATAACATAAATAAATATAATCATAAACATTTATACAAATATCATTAAAATAAGTTAAAATTCAAATAGGTTTCTTTTTTATTTTGATCAATAACCATTACCGACAGATCACTAAATGTCTTATTTTCTAAATCAATCATTTTTCCTCTAAAAATAGTTTCTTTTTTCTTATCCGTCAAGTATTCAAAAATCCAGACATCAATTTCTCTAGTATTAACTCCATTATTTTTCAAAAATAAAGCAATATCTGATGGCATAAAATTTTTTGATAAATCATTTGGCCAGGGACGTGGCAATAGAATAACACTCTTCCTATCTAATACTGATTTGATCAATTCTATCTGTTTTTGCCGAATATCTCCAGTGACGTGAAAGGTAACTACAAAGGCCTTATCCAGTGGAACTCTTGATTTTGAAGATGCAACTTGAATAGAACTGATTCCTGGAATAATTTCAACATTTTCATTTCCAAAAATCTCTAATAAACGATCAACAACCTCCGATTCAGAAAAACTAACGTCTCCTGTAAATGGAACAGTACAATAGTCATTATCATGCATGTTGCCATATACGTATTGGTATACTGATTCCTGGTTTTTCATAGTAATTTCATAAATTTGTTGCTTTTCTTTATCTATGATATTTTCAATAGTTCTTAATGTATATCGATAACCTATGATATATTGAGATCTAAGGATTTTTTCTTTAGCAATTTGAGTAATATAATTAGGATCTCCAGGTCCTACACCAATAACAAACAATTTCTTTGGCATTTGAAATTGTATTATAAGCTATAATAGATAATAATATTCTTTTATAAATGAATTAGATCTACATTTAAAATTAAATGATTTGTTGGTAAAAAGAAACTATCTGACTAAATGATATAACAATTTTGACATGCTTATCATTATATGAAGTTATTAACGGATTTACATGAGCGAACTTAAGCTCGAATTTATAGGTAAACAAGTTAAAGATATGTATGGCACATTAATGGGAAATGTTGTAGGAGTTATTACTGATACTGATGGTTCGATTGAATCTGTTAGTGTAGATTGTGGTGATTCTGGTTTAAAACCATTATCTTATGAACAACTATTGGTACAAGGTGATTATGTAATCTTCATTCCTAAATGGAGATTAGATGCACAAAAATTATTTAGACAAAAAAATTTAACACTTAAAAGAATTAAAGCTCTTCAACATTTAGTTGAAGAGGATGATACCATGAAAGAAGATGCAGAAATTGTATATGTCAAATATGAAAAAAAACTGCATGAATTAGAGGAAAAAGAAAAAACTATTAACGAAAAACTAAAAGAGAGACTTGAAGAACTAAATGAATCAACAAAAAATATTAAATCAATTTTATTTGATGCCAAGTTACAATATAAAAGTCATGAAATATCAGAAGAAACGTATCTACAAGTTACAAGATATACTAAAGAATTAATGGATCATATTAATTTAGAAAAAGAAGAAATCAATAATATAAAAGGTAGACTTGAAGAACAAAACCTAGAAAACACATTACCTTTGCCACATTCAATCCAACAAGAGAAAGAAGATAATGAAAAAGAAAATCCAATATTATCTGCTACCATAACTAATACTTCTACCACCACCCCTAACAACAACAAATCATCATCATCATCAACAACAGCTACTGTGACTGCATCCAATACAAATAATTCTAATTCTTCAAATACAAATACATCATTACCTTTATCCTCTACATCAAATGATAACAATACACAAACTAAACTTTCCTATTCTGAGGAAACTGATAAATATAAACAACAAACATCATCAAATAATAATAATAATGCAGATTATTCCAATCAAAATAAAGATAAGATAGAAGAAAAAAGTAAATCATCAGAGAATGAAGCAAATTGGCTAGATAACGTTATAAATAACTAATAATTTTTATATATATTTTTCAATTATATATACCAAAATTTTTTAAATTCTTAACCTTAAATGTGATTATTTAACTAGAATCTTAGTAAAATATTGAATTTAAAGACTAAAATAATAAAAAGTAAAAAAAGTTAGTGGAGAATTTATATGGATATTTTCTATAATTTTTTATTTATTTCATAATTTTGCTGGAGTTTGTAATAATTCTCCAATTTCGCTGTGCATTTTAAGAAAGTTTAATCCTTTTTCTGTAGTTTTATAGGTCTGAGTTCCATCAAGATATTCTAATAGATTGTTCTCAATCAAAACAGAAAGATATTCTCTCAATTGTGCATAACTTAAAAAAGCTTTGTACATAATTTTTGTCTTGGTTGCTCCTCCATTAGCTGCCTCTAGTATCATTGCCACTATTTCTGTTCTACTTCTGTATTTCACGATCATCATACACAATATTTATTTATTTTAATATATTGACAAAATGTAGTATAACATTATTCTATACTTATACTCAATGATGTCAAAATTCTTGGACAATATTAAATTTTAATTAACTTGTTAACTAACTTGTTTAGAGATCAATTAATAGAACATATAAATAGTTTAGTCAAATAACCATAACTTACATTTATTATAATACAATAATAATTTTAACTAGGAGTACTATTATCGTATATTATGTCAATGGATAATGACAGTTCATCATCTGACATATCTTTCACAGGCTCTCCTCTGAAAATTACATTAGACAAAAATAAATTTCAAGCTAAAAGAACACAATCATTACAAAATATTGAAACTTTTTGGGGAGAACAGGCTGAAAATTTAGTATGGAATAGACATTGGAATAAGACTCTA
>JBIOXM010000105.1:0-3795 GCA_044869655.1 Nitrososphaeraceae archaeon
TTACAATAAACAAGAATTATAAGGAAAATTTAAGAGTGTATTAATATGAAAATTGCTATCGCTGGAGCTGGAGTTGCTGGAAGTTATTTAGGATTCATGTTACAAAAACAAGGACATGATGTTACAATTTTTGAATCTTCCAAGGAGGAAACTCATTGGGCAGTTTGTGCTTGGGGTGCTTCAAGAAATATACTTGAAAAATTTTCTAAAGATGTAGGATTAAATTTTAATGAATATATTTTTCACGTTGGAAAAAAGTTACGAATGAAATTGCCAAACAATAAAGAAGAATATTTAGAACTTATTGGATTAGTCACTTACAACAAACAAAAATGGGAACATGATCTCTTAAAAAATTTGACGGTTAATTACAATTTTAAATGTTCTAGTAGTTTTCCTTTTACGGATTATGATTATGTTCTTGATTGTACAGGCCTTCATCGTTCCCTCCTTCCAAAATCAACAACTGATTTTATCATCCCTGCTTATGAATATCTCATAGAAAATCCTGATACTACCAGTAAGGATAATGAGTTCTATGTAATAGGTTACAAAGGAGCAAGGGGATACTTTTGGTACTTTCCAATTGATAACGGGAGAGCATTTGTCGGTGCTGGAGATATTGATCGGAAATATTATGGAATTAAAGAATTTTTTTATAACAATCCATCAGCCAAAATTATAAAAAAAATAGGAAGACCAATTCGTCTAGCTCCACCAAAACATATGGAGCCCTTTTTTACTAAGAATATCATAGGGGTAGGAGAATCTATCGGATGTGTTTTTCCAATGTTAGGGGAGGGAATTATCCCTTCATTATTATGTTGTGAAATTTTTTTAAATATTTTTGACACATCCGAAAATTTTGATTTTAAATTGTACAGAAATTTAGTTTTGAAGAAATTTAGCTATTATGAAGATGTCTATAAGATCGTAAGACTTAAAATGGAGGGGAAATTAAGTACAATTAAGCATTTTCCTTTAATGATGAAAATGTACTCATCAATGAAAAAAGAAGAAAAAAGATTCGGTTTCGAAATAAATTTAGATAAAATGACTAGGTTAGTAAACGCTCTTTAAATACAGTATTTTCTTTCTCAGATCCAACTAATAACTATGCATCAGAAAAATTTTAAATCTTTTCTTTGAAAAAGTAATAGTGAACAAATACTACTAATAATATGGTATAACAAAAAACATTTAATCTAATTTTAATAACCTTTCAATGTATATGAAGAATGTAAAGGGTCGTAGAATTGCAACAATCATTCCAGCGAGAAATGAAGAGAAATTTATAGGAGAAACACTAACGGCACTTTTAAATCAAGATATTAATGATAATTATATTATTGTAGTAAATGATGGATCAGAAGATAAAACTAAAGAAGTTGTTGCTTCTTTTCCTAATGTTGAGTTAATAAATATTGAAAACCGAGGTTTTGATGCTCATGGAACCCCTATCCTTGCAAGAGTAATCAATCAAGGTCTTGAAAAATTGATTCCAGAAACTAGTTATGATTATATAATGATTTTGGGATCTGACCATATTCTACCATCAAATTATATAAGAAAAATTTTAGATTATATGGATCATAATAGCGATATAGCAATTTGTTCTGGGCAGATTAAAAATGAAAAAAGTAAAGTTCCTAGAGGATCAGGTAGAATTATTAGAAGTGATTTTTGGAAATCTATTGGATTTCAATATCCCTTGAAGTTTGGTTTTGAGACTTATCTATTGATAAAAGCCCAGCAATTAGGTTATAGAATAGAAATATTAGATGATCTTATTAGTGTTACAAATAGACCTACACGAAGACATTATAAGAAAGAAGCCTATATTTCTTATGGAAAATCACTTAGAGCTCTTGGTTATGTTCAATTATATTCTCTAGGTAGAATTGGTTTGATTTCTTTGAAAAATCCTAAAGGTGCTGTTTATATGCTCCAAGGATATATTAGTAGAGATATTGAATTTTATGAAGAAGACTTTAGAAGTTTTCTTAAGTATATTCAATATGGGAGATTAAAGCAATATATAAAATCTTTTTTATTTGGATAATACCATACACATATATATGTGTATATATATAATTTTACCTTTATAAGTGAGATTTTTATAAAATATTTGTGTCTTTAATCGAGTTATAAGCACGAGAAAAAAATAAGGGAAGATTGAAGAATAAGTTACTTAAAAATATTAACAAATTTGATAGGTACGTAGAATACTTTTTTCATATTTATCCCATAATAAGTTTTGTTTTGCAAAGTTATAGGTTTCTATTCTCTTTTTATATAAATCATTAGGATTTCCTTTATAATAAGAAATCTTTTCAATTAAGTCGTCATAATTGTTAATCGTTTCACTTTTCCCATTTAACGTATCAGAAATTGTTTCTAATGATGAAGTATTAATAATTAATAAACCAGAATGTGCATATTCTGCATATTTATTGGGATTCAAATATGGATGAGACCAATGTTTTTTCCATGGAAGCAAGCCTATATCATAGTTAGACATTTCAGTAAACATTACGTCTCTAGGTAAAAGACCTTTAAAAAAGATCTTTTCTTTATTCTGTTCATTCCATCCAATAAAAATCAAATTGCCTATATCATTTTTCAAAAATATATTTCCCAATCCTTCTATATTTTTATGAGGATAGATATCTATAGATATTCCATCTCTACCTTGATATACACTGTTAATATCTTTGTTATATTTTGGAATAGCAATATTTTTTATTTCATCTTCTAGGGGAAAATTGGGAACAACAAATACATCTTTTGTGTTCCCCATCTTTTTTAAATCAATCGCAATGCGTTCGGAAACAGTAATAGTGGGATGATTAGAGACAATTTCTTTTTCCCATGTAGGCCAGAGAGATATTGCTCGTTGTTTCATTTGTTTGGTTAACCATCTTCCTATTCTACTAGAATTTTTGGAAATTGTTATTTCGTAAAGAAGTTTTGCATATTGAGCCCAATGTTCATTATCATCATATACAAATGGGATTCCTAAATCATTAATCATCTTAGCGGGAAAAATAGTATGTGCTTGTATTATATCAGGTTTGACTTCTTCTATGATTTTTATTATTTGTTTTCTAACCATATGCCAATAGTATGGTATTCCAAATCTTGCTTTGGCATTCCATGTAATGGAGTACATCTTAGAAAAAATACTATTTTTATATTGGGGTGATTCTCTTCCTGCGAATATTACTTCATAACCGTTATTTATAGCAGTTAAAACGGATTTTTCAATCCTCCCATTTGGTAACCCAAAACTCGTAAGATATAAAATCTTCATTCACTATAGTAAAGATTTAAAGCATTAGTAAAACTTTCGGCTATGATCTTTATGTGTCATATATCATAATTTCATTTAAAGTAATATTTGCAATATATTACCTTACATATAATAAAAAACGAATCACAGAGATTTTATTTTTCTGATGTCTACTTTTAATATTAAATAAATATTATACTTTATCATAATAAAATCAGTCTCTTCTTAAATTAAATTTTAAAAATTTATTGAAAGTCTATTTTAGATTAACTTTAACCTACATAAAAATAAGAAAATTCTTATCAGAATGGGATTTTATTACTCTAGCATCATTGGACACTTAAATATATGCTAAACAAATTGTTTACAACATTTAGTGCTTCATGCTCATGAGGTAATTTTTTAGTACACTTTAATTGATAATTCAAGACTTCTAATCCGCATGCAAGACTTTCTAACGCAGTCTTACTTGCACTTTCTAAAAGTTTTCCATTAACAAATTT
>JBIOXM010000106.1:0-3299 GCA_044869655.1 Nitrososphaeraceae archaeon
ATTGTTCTATGTGTTTACTAATTTTGCTATAAATAAAAATATGGAAAATACATTTTATGTAATTAATCAATATCCAAAAGGAAAAATAAGGATATTACCAAAATGAAGTAAATTTTAATTTTTAACAGAAAACTTTAATGAAACCATAAGCCGACTATTGATAAGTATATTATTAGTAGAAGAATGTAACAGTTCATAGTCAACTAGTCCTAGAAAGCTTTGAGCTGCGTTACCGTTTTAAGATGCCAATATTAATCATATAAATAATTAGTTATCATATTATTAATATAAAAATGAAACCATAGCCTTCCACAGAACCCATCAATAAGAATAGAAGGCTATGGTGAATCAAACGTTCTGATTTATGAGAGTAAATTTGAATCTATATTATAATATTTAATAGTTGGAGATAATTTAATTGTCATTGCTTATGACTACAAATGATGCTAAAGAAGCTTATACAATTAGTAACTAGAAATTTATGTTACTATAAAATGAGAAAGTAATTATTAAATAGCATAATTTCAATTTAAGAAATGTATTAAAATCAAAATACGACGATCTAATTATTTATTATTAAATAGGGTTACCTAATTCTTTTATTTTTTTAGTAATTTGTTCTTTCTTTTCCATGATACTGGTTCCAATTAAGAAAGCGTCGGCTCCAGCTTTTTTCAATTGCCTTATTTGATTAGAATTATATATTCCACTTTCACTAATTATCACATTGTTTCCCTTATTAAATTTCTTTAATAGATTTTCTGTTATTTGTAAATCAATTTTTAAATTATCAAGATTTCTATTATTGATTCCTATTAAATCTTGTTTTCCCAAATTAAATTTTAGAATTTCTCTAAATTCCTGTTCATGATGAACTTCAAATAAAATATTTAACCCGTTTTTATGTGCATATTTAACAAATCTATCTAAATCGCCTTCTGCTAGATTTTTATCAAAAATACTCAAAATTAATAATATGTAATCAGCTCCAATTTTTTTAGCGCAATCTAATTGTATTTCACTTACAATAATATCTTTCATTAACATTGGCATGGCTGTATCTTGTCGAATCACAATAAAGTTGGTCAAAGAGCCATTAAACAAATATTTCTGGGTTAGCACTGAAAGACCAGCAGCACCTCCTTTTATCATATCTCTGGATATGCTTAACAAGTCTGCTTCCTCTCTATTCATAATTACCCCTTTAGAAGGTGAAGAAAACTTTATTTCAGTAATAAGTGGAATTTTGTTAGTTGCCTTTATACCTAAAATATTTTTCTTTAAGTTGAGAGCTTCATGAGAATAATCAATATTGGTGACATTGTATATTCCTTCATCTATACTCTTAAAAGAATTTTTTGCTAAACTCTTGATTATATTTTCATTGTTAGAAGAAAAAAATTTACTCGTTGAGCTTCACACCTAAATGATAATCATTAACGTGCTATTATATTTATTATGTACAATAAGCACAGTTAGGAAAGGTAAAATTTATTGCATCCCAAGTATTATAAAACCTATGACTAAGGTAATAAATAAAGTAGTAGAAGATCTCATTTCGGAATTTACCGAAGTCAGAAAGCTAACCGATGATCTTTTTAAAACACTTAGTATTGAAGATGCAGTTATTCAATCAGATCCTTTTGGTAGTCCTCCAAATTGGCACATAGCACATGTAACATGGTTTTTTCACAAAATACTATTAAAATATGGCCAGGAATTAAATTTAGAAAAAATTAATCTAGATTATTTAAATTCCTACTATCAAAAGTTTGAAAAAATTTTGCCTAAAAATGAGAGAGGTAAATTTCCAAGACCTACTGTTTCAGAGAGCCTTAAGTACAGAAAATATTTAGATAAAAAAGTCTTGTTATTTCTTGAAAAAATTGAAGCATTTACTTCTTTAACTAAAGAAATTCATTATGATTTAGAGCTAGCAAACCAACATGAAATGCAACATCAAGAATTAATGATATATGATTTTCAAAATTATTTTGAAAGATTTCCCGATTCTGATGATAATTATCGTCCTTTTAAAATAAATGATAATTTTGGTAAAATAGACAAAAATAAAAGACATACTACAGAGATGATAAAAATACCTGGAGGAATTTTTGATATAGGCTTTAATGGAGATGGTTTCTCATATGATAATGAATTACCAGAACATAAGGTATATCTTTATCCTTATGAAATTGACTCAACTCCTGTATCTAACGGTGATTTTATAAAATTTATAGAAGAAGAGGGGTACGAACGCTATGAATATTGGCTTGCAGATGGGTGGGATCTGGTTCAAGAATTTAAATGGAATTCTCCTCTATATTGGTTTAAAAAAGATGAAATTTGGATGAAGAAAGATTTCTCTGGAATGTCCGCTATTAATCCAGATGAACCTGTAATTAACGTTAGTTATTATGAAGCTGATGCATACGCAAGATGGGCAAAAAAAAGATTACCTACAGAAGCAGAATGGGAAAAAGCCGCTAGTTGGAATGACGATTTAAAGAGAAAAACTAGATATCCTTGGGGAAATGAAATCCTACCAACTCAGGAACATGCTAACTTGTTAGAATCTTTTCTTTGGAGACCTTCTTTGTGTGGTTCCTACGAAAAAGGAAAGAGTTTTTATGGCTGCTATCAAATGATAGGTGACGTTTGGGAATGGACAAGCTCGGAATATTCATTATATCCTGGTTTTAAGTCTAGATTCTCTGAGTATACTGATAAATGGGCAATAAATCAAAAAGTTTTACGAGGAGGATCGTTTGCCACACCAAGACGACAGATAAGAAACAGTTATAGAAACTACTTTAAACCCAATGAACGAATACAATTTTCAGGATTTCGATGTGTAAAGTAGTATCATTTTAAAAAGGGGTTAATAATGCTAGATTATACCATTCATTTTTATCGAAAAAATTTCTTTCGACTCTTAAATTACTTTTATTAGCTAATTGTTCTATTGATTTTAATGAGTATTTGTAAGAATATTCTGTAAGGATCGTTTCCCCTTTTTCAAAATTAAATACTTGATTTAGTCTATCAATTTTAATATTTTGGTTCATTTTTGAAATTAAATGCATTTCAATTCTATTTTTGACTTGATTATAATAGGCTAAATGTTCAAATTTCTCTAAATTAAATTCTCCATTCAATTCTTTATTTATTCTCTCTAAAATATTCAAATTAAATTTTGCAGTGATTCCTTCTACATCATTATATGCAGCCTCGAGAATATCTTTTTTCTTTTGTAAATCAAATCCAATTAATAATGAGTCTTCTTTATTGATGCTTTC
>JBIOXM010000107.1:0-3274 GCA_044869655.1 Nitrososphaeraceae archaeon
GACGCACTAGAATTATCTTCTTTTGGAAAAACCGCAGTTTTGTTGAGTTGGCCAGGAAGAGATAAGGATAGGGATACTGGTTTAGTTCGTATTGATGGTTATACAAGGAATAAACTCGATGTAGGTATTGGTGATACTATAGAAGTTAGAAAGGTTGAATCAAGGGATGCTAAAAGTATAACATTAGCTCCGACAGAACCACTTCGAATAATAGGTGCTGAACAATATCTTGCAGAGACTTTAAATGGACAACTAATGACCAAAGGTGATTTAATCCCTATAAACGTAATGGGCCAAAGAATAGATCTTGTAGTAATATCGACAGATCCCTCTGGACCTATAATTATTAATGATGCTACAAAAGTTACAGTTTCGGAAGATAGTGCAAAGGCAGTACAAGCTGCTCAAGAAGGAAAAGTCCCATCTATTACCTATGAAGATATTGGTGGTATAAGAAATGAGATTGCTCGGGTTCGAGAAATGATAGAGCTGCCTCTAAGACACCCTGAATTATTCAAAAGATTAGGAGTTGAAGCGCCGAAAGGTGTTTTATTACATGGTCCTCCAGGCACTGGTAAAACATTACTTGCACGAGCAGTTGCAAACGAGACCAACGCTAATTTCTATTCAATTGGGGGACCCGAGATAATGAGTAAATACTATGGAGAATCTGAAGAAAAATTAAGAAATGTATTTGAACAAGCAGAGAAGAATGCTCCGTCTATTATTTTCATAGATGAGATTGATTCAATAGCTCCAAAGCGAGAGGAGGTCTCCGGTGAGGTTGAAAGAAGAATAGTTGCTCAGCTGTTATCTCTCATGGATGGATTAAAGACTCGAGGTAAAGTAGTCGTAATTGGTGCTACTAACAGAGTTAATGCTATAGATCCAGCATTAAGACGTCCAGGAAGATTTGATAGGGAACTAGAAATTGGCGTGCCAGATAGAGAGGGGAGACTCGAAATATTACAAATACATACACGAGGAATGCCACTTGCAAAAGATGTTAATCTAGAAAAATTAGCAGATATTTCTCATGGATTTGTAGGAGCAGATCTACAATCTCTCTCCAAAGAAGCAGGAATGCGATCCCTTAGACGAATACTTCCAAATATTGACTTATCGTCTGAAAGTATACCTAGTGATACTTTGCGTAAGATAATAGTCACTATGAATGACTTTATGGATGTTATTAAAGAAATGGAGCCTTCTGCAATGAGAGAGGTATTTGTTGAGGTACCCGACATTAGTTGGGATGATATTGGAGGATTAGAATCAATAAAGCAAGAGATGCAAGAAGCTGTAGAATGGCCACTAAAATATCAGGCAATATTTACATTCGCAGATGCAATGCCTCCGAAAGGCATCCTCTTATATGGTCCCCCAGGAACAGGCAAAACCCTAATGGCAAAAGCTGCAGCAAATGAAAGTGAAGCCAACTTTATTAGCATAAAAGGACCTGAGCTTTTATCAAAATGGGTAGGAGAATCTGAAAAGGGAGTTCGAGAAATATTTAGAAAAGCTAGGCAAGCCGCACCATGCATAATATTTTTTGACGAAATTGATGCTATAGCTCCAAAAAGAGGAGGTGATTTTGGAGATTCTCATGTTACTGAGAGATTAATTAGTCAATTACTCACTGAACTTGATGGATTAGAAATATTAACAAATGTTGTAGTTATTGGTGCCACTAACCGGCCTGATATTGTAGATGCTGCACTGTTAAGGCCAGGAAGATTTGATAGATTGCTTTATGTTCCTCCTCCAGATCGGGATTCAAGAATACAAATTATAAAGATCCATTTACAAAAGAAACCTTTGGATAACGATGTAGATACTGAAAGACTAGCAGATCAAACAGACGGATACACTGGTGCAGATATCGCTTCTCTATCATCAGCTGCTGTCATGTTAGCTTTACGCGAACATGTGTCAAAGTATAAAGATCCAAAGGAAGCAGAAAAACACAAAGAAGAATTGAAAATTCACATGACTCACTTTGAGAATGCTATGAAGAAGATTAGACCGCTATCTACTCAAGAATTGAATATGTATAAGGTAATAGCAGAACAATTTGGAAAGCCAGATGTAGCATCACGAACAAAAGGACCAGAATTACAAAAAGGATTTATCTCTTAAATATTATTTATCAAAGAAAATTTTTAGCTATCGATTATTTGATTATTTCCTCTCTCTTATATTTCTGTTGTAATTAAACTAATACTCCAAACCATATTATGTAAATTATCTAAATGAGCTTATATAGTGTGATAGTTTAAAATCAATATCTATCATATAAAAGCACTTATTTATTATATTTTGAACGTACAAAAAAGAATTCAAACAAAATTTTAAGAATACAATGATATTTGATGATATTTTTCAACATCATAATTAAATTCTTTATTAACATCAGGACTACGTTTATAATAAGATAAACTAATATTTTTTATTTTGTGGTTCTAATTATTAATTATTTCATATAATATTAAGGCTAAAACCTAAAAGAACATGAAAAATATCTTTATATAAATTTTAAATCAGATTTGGTTGTTTTTGAAAAGTAATGATAAATACACACTTAAATTTAATAACAATAAAAAGAATCTATTTTATCTTCGAATCTTTACAACGATTTATATAAGTATTCTAACGATTTTTATTGTATGCTGTCCTTAAAGTTTAAGACAATCAATCCTGCTACTGAAGGGATTATTAACGAATATGAAAATATGACATATGATCATTTAGATAACATTTTAACAAATGCTAAAAATGCGTTTACGTTATGGAAAGACGATTTTAAAAAAAGAGCTGATTATTTATACGCTTTTGCTAATGAATTTAGGAAAAATAGGGACACTCTATCTCGAATTGCAACAGAAGAAATGGGAAAACCGATAAGAGAATCAAAAACTGAAGTAGAGAAATGTGCTTGGGCTATGGAGTATTTCGCTGATAATGGGCAAATTTTCATGACAGATGAAATTGTTAATACTGATGCAAGAAAAAGTTTCATAACATTTGAGCCACTCGGCGTTATTGCAAGTATAATGCCATGGAACTTTCCTTATTGGCAGGCATTAAGATTTGCTGCACCGTCATTGATAGCAGGAAATACGATTGTGTTAAAACCTGCTAGCGCAACTATGCAATGTGGATTAGAAATTGAAAAGATATTTAAAAAAGTAGGATTACCAAACGGAGTTTTCCAAACTGTAATTGGCAATTCAACAGTTGCTGAATATCTAATTGATTCAAAGAAAGTAGATGC
>JBIOXM010000108.1:0-3211 GCA_044869655.1 Nitrososphaeraceae archaeon
TGCCTGGAATAGATGGTATTATTCCAGTAGATGTCTATGTACCAGGATGTCCACCAAGACCAGAGACACTAATACAGGGTTGTATGTTACTTCAAGAAAAAATAAAAAGGTCGAAAATAAAATGAGAGATATTAATAATGATATTAATGAGTCTTCTTCTACTGACCTAAATATTGTTCAATCAGATTTACAAATTGAAAATTCATTATATTCTAAATTATCCTCCGAATTCAATGATAAAGTTCAATTAATATATACAAAACCCAATCGTATAAAAATTTACGTAAAACCAGAACATATTGTTGAAGTGGCATTTTTCTTGAAAGCTAAACTTGGTTTAGATCATGCAGAATCGGTATGTGGCACTGATTATCCTAATGAAAATGTTATTGAAGTAATTTATCATTTAAATTCATATTCTAATGAAGAATTCTCCCACATAATTTTTGCGCTTTCTACCAAAACAGATAGAGATTCATCCTATCTACCTTCTTTGCTGCCTGTATTTAAGAGCGTAGAATATCATGAAAGAGAGACTTATGAAATGTTAGGTGTTTACTTCCAAGGCCATCCTAGAAATGAACGTTTTCTACTTCCAGAAGATTGGGCAGACATTCCTCCATTAAAAAAAGATTTTAGAATTAAAGGGAGATAAAATAATTGACAAACAACTATAACGAATCATTGGAAAGTAAATTAAAAGAAACTACAAAACTAGGATTAGATGTAGTTAAAGAATCAACAGAAGACAGATTAATGACATTGAGTGTAGGTCCTCAACATCCAGGCTCGGGACATTTTCGATTTACTATTAAAGTTGATGGAGATTATATTGTTTATTGTGATCCTGATCCAGGATATGTTCACAGGGGAGAAGAAAAAATGTGCGAATATAGAAACTATATTCAGAATATTCCGCATCTGGAGAGACCTGTAATTCATGATTCTACAAATATTACCTATTCTTATAGTCTTGCAGTAGAAGAATTGCTTGGAATAGAAGTTCCTAGACGAGGACAATTTATTCGTGCTATTGCCTCTGAACTTAATCGACTGGTTTATACATTATATTGGCTTGCTATTTATGGTATTTTTTTGGGCCACTCTACAATGTTTATGTGGCCGGCAGGGGACAGAGAATTATTTATTGACCTGCTTGCAGCACTCACTGGTGCAAGGGTAACACATGCCTTCAATATTCCCGGTGGAGTCAGAAATGATATTCCAGAGGGATTTAAGAACAAATGTTTAGAATATGTAAATTATTTCGAGAAAAGATTAAAAGAGTACGAAGATATTTTTTATAATAATCCTTTATTTAGACAAAGAACAGAAAACGTAGGTGTTTTACCTAAAGAGGATGCAATAAATTTAGGAGTAACAGGGTCTGTCTTAAGAGCCTCAGGGGTTGCTCATGATGTTCGAAAAGTTGAACCTTATGATGTTTATAATGAGATTGACTTCAAAGTGCAATATATGAAAACATGTGATTCATTTGCAAGAGCGTATGTTCCATTTCTTGACATGCGTGAATCATGCAATATTATTCGTCAGTTGCTAGATAAAATGCCTGAATCAGGAGAAGTAAGATTGAAGCTACAATCGAATCCTAAAGGTCGTATTGGTGAAGCTTATAAAAGAGTCGAGTCCGGAAGAGGGGCTTTATCATATTATATTGTTAGCGATGGATCCTCTAAGCCCTATCGAGTAAAAATTTCAGTAGGATCTTTTAGAAATATTTTAGCTTTGCCTCATTTACTGGTGGGTTCGAGATTAGGAGATATGCCATCTATATATTGGGCATTAAACTATTGGCCTGTGGAGGCGGATAGATAGAGATGGCAACAGCTCCAAAAGAGTTTAGATTTGGTAATTTTGTTGGATCACTTGTTTGGTTAATCTTTTGGATTATAGTAATAGTTTCTCTAGTAGGTCTACCTTTAATCTTTATTCTTTTATTCTATATTCCTCTTCCATATTCTAATGGGGAAGTAATTACTCCTTATCTCTTTTTATCAATGATAGTAGATCCTACTCGAACAGTTCCAATAATAAAATTCCTTATCCATACAGATTTTTTCAGAGCTGCTATATTTCCTGGATTCGCTTATGCTGCATTGATAGCAGCAGCAACTATTTTCGTAGAAAGAAAATTCCTTGCTAAAATGCAGTTAAGAACTGGCCCATTGTATGCAGGAAAAATTGAAGGTATTTTACAATTAATGGCAGATGGTTTAAAATTAATTTCAAAGGAGATTATTGCTCCATCTGGTGCAGATAAACCAATATTTTGGAGTACTCCAATTATTTTTGTAGCCACTGCCGCTGCTTTGACGGCTCTCATCCCAGTTGCTCCAGGTTGGGTTGTCTCCGATCTCGATGTAGGCCTTCTTGCTATTTTTGCAATACTAGGTTTTTTTCCATTAATTGCACTACTTTTTTCTTGGTCTAGTAATAGTAAATATCCATTCATTGGTGGCCTGAGAGCTCTGCATCAGATGATCGCATTTGAGATTCCTTTTATTTTATCCGCTCTTTCTATTGTACTTCTTAGTGCCTCATTAAATCTAACTGACATTGTGGAAGCACAATATAGCTTTTGGTTTTTTGCCATTGCTCCATTAAGTGCATTTGTTTTTTATATTTCATCTTTAGCAGAATTGGAGAGAGTTCCTTTTGATTTACCAGAAGCAGAAAGTGAAATAGTTGCTGGCTGGCTCACAGAAACTTCAGGAATGATATATGGGTTAATCCAATTAGGTACTTATGTCAAATTATATGTTCTAGCAGCGTTGTTTGTTATTCTTTTTATGGGTGGTTGGATGGGTCCACAAATATTCCCCCAAGAATTAATTCCTGGATATTCAGGAGAGAAAATATATAATGCAACTGTTGTCAATGGTATATTTTGGTTTACAATCAAGACATTTGGTATCATAATGTTAATATTGCTTCCTAGAGGTATAAATCCCAGAATACGTATAGACATCCTATTACATACCGGATGGTACAAATTAATAGTCCTCTCTTTTATCAATATGTTTATCGTCTTGGCAATGATTTATGGTGGAATAATTACTCCAGGAGGCTTACAGTAATAAATGTCATCATCAATTATTAAAAAAACATCAACAGCAACTGGATTTATCAAAGCTATAGAATCAGGTTCTAAACATCTTCTAATGAAACGATTTACGTTAAGATTTCCTGA
>JBIOXM010000109.1:0-2669 GCA_044869655.1 Nitrososphaeraceae archaeon
CTGCTGATATTAAAATAAATGGAAAAACTATATGGAATAATGTAGGTTTATCAATAATTATGTCCAAAGGCAGTACAATAACTATTGATCCAAATGATAAACAAACAGACAATCATTTTGGAGATCAGCAAGTTTATGGAATAGTTAATCGTTTGATTGTTATGTAAACTCATCTATTCTTATTGTTATCATATTGTTATCAGTAAGCATATCAATTTCTTATCTATCTTTGCAAGTTTTATGAATCATCAAAATTATTGATAAATATCAAATTATGTTTTTTTTGCTTGTATTATTCAACTTTTGGTAAACTCGTAACATTTTTGCAATTATCTCGTCCGGAGTAATACCGATAGCAGTTGCTAAAATACGTCTATTAAATAGATATACTATATACTATTATTTAGCTATTATTATTAGAAACTTGGTTAAATTAATTCCAGAATAATAAATTGATTTTCATTTAGTTCGGTGGATTATCTAGAAGTCAGTATCAATACAATTCTTTTGCCAATACAAGTAAAAAATATTTATAAATATCGACAAGCAATCAAATAAAGAAAATATGTCTTGAACCTAAAGAAGTATATTTACATTGGCATTCTTTGTTTTTCATTAATTATAGGTATTGGACATTATTTTTCAATCTATGCTCAATCGGTAGAAGAGAATTCCATTAAAAATACTACAATAACCAAGATAGAAAATATTGAACCTATCTACATTGCAACAAGTGGAGAATGTTCGAGTTCTAAACAAGTTGAGTCTCATCCATATGTTGTTATAGAAGAAAAATGTATTGAACAAGCAACAATAAAGTCTATCGGTAAAGTAATAAACAATCTTACATTTTTAAATACAATAATGGACAATAATACTATTTTTGGACAAGGATATGGAAAGATAGTTTCTAAAGATGGTCAAATGATTGGATGGAGATCTGTTGATGGAAATGTGTTTAATACAGGACATCCTGGTTACAGGGGCATAATATATTTTAATTCTACAACGGATGAAAAGTTTTCTTCCCTTAATAATACCATTGGGGTATTTAGAAGCGATACTGGTACAAATAAATCTATATGGCTATTGGAATAAACTAATTAAGACTTCTTTTAAACCACAACAACAGATATTAATTTAAAATTTTTTGAAATATAATGTTACGTTAAAGTTAAATGCTATCTTGTATTTAGATTTTATTCTCAGAAACTTTGTTTTTGAAAATGCAGAATAAATATAAAATCTATTTCTATCTTATTTAGAACCATCTTTTCCTCATTTTTTAATACTTTTTCTCTTACGTCATAATTTATATATGAATATTTTTGTCATTAATACTTGATATATTTTATTACTAGAATATACATTTTATTATTGTAGATTCTACGGACCTATCATAGAAGGTAGGTTAGAAAGTAGGTCCTTCATTTGATCACCAGGTATTGTTGTCAAAAATCCTAATTCTTCAAATGAAGATAACGCAACTGGACATTGTTTAAATACTTTCATGGTCCGGTCACCCCTATCAACAACATAAACATTGCCCTGGCTATCTATCCCAACATGTTCAGGTACATCAAGTTCGCCAGCACCGGAGCTTTCTCCAAATTTCGTAATGAAATTGCCTTCAGTATTAAACAATTGGACACGAGGATTACTCTCACTATCAACCATAAACACCTTATCAGTAGAATCAACTTCTAAATGTTCTAATGGCAAAGTAAATTGGCCATTTCCTGTACCTTGAGAACCCCATTGTTTTATGAAAAATCCATCTTTAGTAAATTTCTGTATTCTAGGGCTAAATGCATCATTTACATACACATTTCCTACAGAATCTATACCTATTCCATGTGGATGTTCAAATTCACCAGGTCCATCGCCAGTTGAACCAAATTCAGAAATGAAATCGAAATTTTGATTGAATTTAATCACCCGATCAGCTCCAGTATCTGTTACATAGAAATTTCCATCTCCGTCCATAGCCATGTCTTCAGGAGTAGAAAATCCCCCAACAGACAATAGTGGAATTCCATTTGTAGTTAGTTTTTGGATACGATCGTTTCCTTTATCAACTATGTATAAATTATTACCAGGATCTATTAACATACTATAAGGTTCCAGAAATTCACCTGGGTCGGAACCTGCACTTCCAAATTTAGAAATAAACTGTCCCCCAGGTGTGAATTTTTGTACATCGGCTCGTGAACGATCTAGTACGTATACGACTCCTGACGAATCAAAAACAACGTCATGTGGTCGTATAAATTGGCCATTTCCTGTACCTTGAGAACCCCACTGAAAATCGAAACAATATTGTTGGCAGTCTGGGTCTGCTGAATCTATCAATTTATCACCATCATTGTCTTTGTTGTCATTACATACTTCTGGAGTTTGACAATCTGGGTCTGCTGAATCTATCAATTTATCACCATCATCATCTATGCTATTATTACATATCTCTTGAGGTGGTGGTGGTCCAAACGAATTACTATAGACTAATCCACTAGGTGCAAATGTTCCGTTATTCTTGAGATTTGTAATCTCTACGTTAGTGAGAGTTCTGTTCCATACACCCACTTCATCCAGCTGACCTATAAAAAAGTCTTCTGTCAGAGACTGGGCATTGCCTGCTATTCTTAAAGGTTGGCTTCCTGTATTATCGG